>CAIUQW010000319.1 GCA_903901395.1 uncultured Chlorobiales bacterium
AAGCCTGAAATCTGCATCATCCTTCAGCGTCCGCAGATGAGGGCGATGCTGAACGAAGATCGCGACATGACCTGGAAACAGGCGCTGCTCGGCGTCGCTCCGGCGCAGTGCGTGCCCGTCGAATCGACCGATCCGCTCTATATTCTTTATACCTCCGGCACCACCGGCCAGCCGAAAGGCATCGTGCGCGACAACGGCGGCCACATGGCAGCCCTGAAGTGGACCATGGAGAGCGTCTATAACGTCAAGCCTGGCGAGGTGTTCTGGGCGGCAAGCGATGTCGGCTGGGTCGTGGGGCACTCCTACATCGTCTACGCTCCCCTGCTGCACGGCTGCACGACGGTCATCTTCGAGGGCAAGCCGGTCGGCACGCCCGATCCCGGCACCTTCTGGCGCATCATCAGCGAGCACGACGTTTCGGTGCTTTTCACCGCTCCGACCGCCTTCCGCGCGATCAAAAAGGAGGATCCCGAAGGCAACTACATCCGCCGATACAACTTCTCGAAGTTCAGAACGCTCTTCCTCGCGGGCGAGCGGGCCGATCCCGACACGGTACGCTGGGCGGAAAAACAGCTCCAGGTGCCGGTCATCGACCACTGGTGGCAGACTGAAACCGGCTGGGCCATCGCGGCCAACTGCCAGGGAATCGAACCCGGCCCGGTCAAGTATGGCTCCGCATCGAGAGCGGTTCCCGGTTACGATGTCAAGGTGGTCAACGAAGCGCTCGAAGAGCTTCCCCACGGTACGATGGGCGACATTGTCGTGAAGCTGCCGCTTCCTCCGGGCACCATGATGACCCTCTGGAAGCAGGACAACCGTTTCAACGAAAGCTACATGAAGCATTTCCCAGGCTACTACCAGACCAGCGACGCCGGGTACATCGACGAGGATGGTTATATCTACATCATGTCGCGCACGGATGACATCATCAACGTCGCCGGACACCGCCTTTCCACCGGCGCGATCGAGGCCGAGTTGTGCGAGCACCCGGACGTTGCCGAAAGCGCGGTCATCGGCGTGCACGACGACCTGAAGGGCGAGATTCCACTCGGCTTCCTTGTGCTGAAGTCGGGCGTCGATACGCCGCCGGAGCTGATCATCAAGCACGTGATCGAGTATGTGCGCGAGAACATCGGGCCGGTCGCCTCGTTCAAAACGGCTGTTGTCGTCAACCGCCTGCCGAAGACCCGCTCTGGCAAGATTCTGCGCTCCACGATGCGCAAGATTGCCAACTCGGAGGCCTTCACTATGCCGCCGACCATCGACGATCCGGCAATCCTCGACGAGATCAGGGAGGCGTTGCAGACCATCGGCTATGCAAAAACTTCGTAACTCACGTTAACCGTCACCATGATTGACAGGATCGACCACATCGCCATCGCGGTGGAAAATCTCGACAACGCCATCGATACCTTTGTCAGCCTCCTCGGATGCGACCGCTCGTCGGTCGCCATCCACGAGGTGCCTGCCGAAAAGGTGCGCGCGGCGTTCATACTTGTAGGACAGACCAAAATCGAGCTGCTCGAACCGCTTGGCGATGACGGCCCTGTCTCTAAATTCCTTTCAAAGAACGGCGAGGGAATGCATCACATCGCACTTGCAACCGATGGCGTCGTCGAGGAGGCGGCCAGAGTGAAAACTCTTGGCCTGACTCCGCTCGGCGAGCCATCGACGGGCGCGGGTGGCAAGAGGATCGTCTTTCTCCACCCTCGCCAGACCAACCGCGTGCTTGTCGAGCTCGTTGAACCCAAACCAGATCATTAATTCATCCATTGACTGTGAAAAACTTCTTCCTGCCTTTCGAGAAAAAAGAGGGATTCAGCTATTCGTCCGAGGTTGTCGAAAACCTGTCGGAATACGAAAAATACCAGCTCTCGTTTCACCCGGAACGCCCCAAGTATCTCGACTACCTCAACGTCTTCGACAATGTCGAAGAGTGTCTCCAGAATGACCTCCACGGAAGCTGCCTGATCCAGACCCACCGCGCGAACATCCGCTACAACGACTCAAGCCATCCCGTCATGCTGATCGGCCAGCAATCCGGCCCGACCACCAATTTCGGCGAACTCCAGCGCGTGATGAAGGAGCACTCACAGGTAGTGAAATGGAACCAGGGGATGCCTACCCCGGCTGCATTCCAGAAAGCCATCGACGCCATTGCCATCGCGGAGAAGGAAAACCGCCTCGTCATCACGATGATCGATACCGCAGGTGCCGACCCGACCGAAGAGTCGGAAGCGGGCGGCATCGCCTGGAAAATAGGCCGCTGCATGCAGGCACTCGCCGAATCGAAAGTCCCGACCATCTCGGTGATCATCAATCGCGGATGCAGCGGAGGCGCCATCGCGCTGACCGGCTGCGACGCCGTGCTTGCCATGCAGTACGCGACCTACCTGGTGATCGCGCCTGAAGCATGTTCGTCGATTCTTTTCCGGACGAGGGACAAGGCAAACCTCGCTGCTGAAATCTCGCAGATCACGGCCAGGGAAGCTCTGCAAAATGGTATCGTGGACGAGCTGATACCGGAACACGCCGGTCCGGCCCATCGCTTCCGCGAGGAGGCGCTCGAATCGTTCCGCGACGTCGTTTCGCGCTGGGCAGGCAAGCTGGCAAGCGAACATTCGAAAGGCGTGTTCGAGCGCCGCGTAGACCGCTGGCAGCGGATCGGTCAGTGGGATCTGACCACCGAAGAGGCCATCAAGGCTTATGAGAAACCGGTGCATGCATTCATCCCGAAACCAGAAAAGAACCATTTCATCCACCGCCACAAGCGCTGCCGCAACGATGCCGGCAAACCTATGGCTGACCCGGTGCTTTACAGCAAACTGCTCGCGGCCAATTTCGTCTGCGACATCTGCGGTCACCGTTATGTCCGTCTGACCGCGCACGATTACATCGATTTGTTGCTCGACAAGGGTTCGTTTGAAGAACACCAGGAGACCCGCTACATCGTCGATCGTGACATCCTGAATTTCCCGGATTACAGCGACAAGATCGAGGAGGCCCGCTCGAAAACCGGCATGTCGTCAGCCATGATCACCGGCAACGGCAAGATCGACAACCACGGCGTGGTGTTCTGCGGAACCAGCTTCAACTTCCTCGGCGGCTCGTTCTGCATGTCAACCGGCGAAAAGATATGGCAGGCCGCGCAGATCGCGCTCGACAGGAAGTCTCCGCTCATCATCCAGGCAGCCGGAGGAGGCGCCCGTATGCACGAAGGGTGTTCGTCGATGGTCAGCATTCCGAAAATTCACGTCGCGCTTTCGCGTATCGAAAAGGCCGGTTTGCCGCTGATCACCATCGTCACCGACCCGACGCTCGGCGGCGTGGCCATCGGATTCGGATCGAGAGGATTCCGAATCTTCGAGCACAACGCGGGCAACATCGGCTTCTCCGGAAAGCGCGTGATCGAGCAGTACACCGGCAAGAAAACCTCGAAGGATTTCCAGAGCACCGGCTGGCTTCAGTCAAAGGGATTCGTCGATATGGTGGCGCATCCGCTCGAACTCAAACGCCGCATCGGCGAGATCATTCAAAACCGGACGCTCCGTTGAACCGGTGCATTATTCGCATATTTTAAAGCGTGAACCAGCAAAATACCCTGCCGATGTCCCGGACTGAATCGCTTTTCTCATGCTTCCCATCCGTTGACGCCACCCTCTGGAAACAGAGGGTGCTTGAAGAGCTTAAAGGCGCGGATTATTCAAAAATCGTCTGGAAAACGCCAGAAGGCTTCGCGATGGAGCCGTGGTACAACCGCCACACAGCCGCGCCCGCGCCCGGTGTGCCATTCGGACGTTCAACGAACCACTGGCGCATCTGCCAGCAAATCGCGGTCGAGAGACTGCTCGACGATCCGGCGCAGCTCGACGAGGCCATCGCCGGAGGTGCGGACGCCATCGAGCTGCATTTCGCGGGCGTCCCTGAACCTGCCGAAGCGGAGCAGCTTCTCGAAGCGCTTCGGAATGTCGAATTGGCGCACGTGGCGCTCTACTTCTCGGGAGCCATCGGCGATCCGGCGGCGCTGCTCGAACGGCTCGCGCCCCTGCCCGGCTTCGCCTCGAACTCCGGCGCTGTGCTCTTCGACGCGCTCACAGCGGAGCCGGACAGTGCATTGCCGCTGCCGCCGCATTCGGGATTCCGCGCGATTGCCGTTGATACGGTGCGCTTCCACGAAGCTGGCGCGACCATCACGCAGGAGCTGGCCTTCGCGCTGGCGGGCGTGAGCGATTGCCTGAGCCGGTTGACCGGCGCGGGGGTCGATGCTGCTGAAGCCGCCGCCGCCATCGAGATCGTTTTTGCCGCTGGAACCAGCCATTTCCCGGAGCTTGCCAAACTGCGGGCGTTCCGCGCCATGTGGCCGCAACTGCTTACCGCGTACGGCGTTCCTTCGGATGCGATGCCTGCACCGCGAATCTTCGTACGTTCGTCGATCCGCTCGATCTCGGCGCTCGATCCTTACACCAACATCCTGCGCCTCTCGACTGAAGCGCTCGCGGCGATTCTCGGCGGATGCGACACGCTGCAACTCGCGCCCTTCGATCCCGCCGGTTCGGTCAATACAGAGCTTGCGGAACGAATCACGCGCAACATTCATCTTCTGCTGAGAGACGAATCGAGCCTCGACCGCGTTATCGATCCCGCCGCCGGTTCGTTCTACATCGAAACCATGACCGCTTCACTTTGCCGCGAAGCATGGAAGCTTTTCCAGCAGATCGAAGCAGCGGGCGGCCTCCGCGCTGCCGAGGCGAGCGGAAGCGTCTCAGCGATGATCGCTCTGGCGGCTGATGCGCGGCGCAAGGCGGTCAACACACGCCGCCAGACGCTGGTCGGCATCAACCGCTACACCGTTCCGCCAGCCGCCGAGGTCGTTGCTGCGCTGCAAAAAGGAGCCGGAAAAGCCGAGGCGTTCGAGCAGCTTCGGATGCGCATGATCGCCCGCGCCGCTGCCGGAGGCGCGACGCCCCGTGCGGCGCTTTGGCTGCATGGCGATCCCGCCAAAAGCCTGCGCGTGGCCGCCTTCGCCGAGGATTTCCTGCGCAGCGGCGGCTTCGAGGTGATGCCCGCCGTGACGCTCGATCCCAAAACCTGCAACTGCCGCGCCCTGCTCCGCGAAGAACCGGAGATCGTCGTATTCTGCTGGAGCGGCGAAAGCGATCTCGACAGCGTCTCCAAAGTCTGCGCAACCATTCAGGAGCTGCGCAAGGAGACGGTGATCGTCATGGCGGCCAAACCGCCGGAAAACGCCGCAGACCTTCTCAAGGCAGGACTCGACCGCTTCATCCATCTTGGCAGCGACGCCTATGCCGACCTGCTTTCGCTGCAACATAAAACCGGAGTGCTATGAGACCCGACTTTTCACGCATCGATCCATTCGCGGCAGCTGATCCGGCAAAGCGGCCAACCGGCGGCGAAACCTGGGCCACCCTCGAAGGCATTCCGGTTCATGCGAACTATGGAAGCCCGGCGGAGCCAATGCCTGACTTCGCGCCCGGATTCTCCCCCTTCATCGCTGGCCCCTACGCCAGCATGTACGCCACCAAACCGTGGACGATCCGCCAGTACGCGGGCTTCTCGACCGCCGAGGAGTCGAACCGCTTCTACCGCCAGAACCTCGCGGCTGGCCAGAAAGGGTTGTCGGTCGCCTTCGATCTGCCGACCCATCGCGGCTACGACTCCGACCATCCGCGCGTCGTCGGCGACGTCGGCAAGGCGGGCGTTGCCATCGATACGGTCGAGGATATGAAAATTCTCTTCGACGGCATTCCGCTTGGCGACATCTCGGTTTCGATGACCATGAACGGCGCGGTGCTGCCGGTGATGGCCTTTTACATCGTGGCCGCCGAGGAGCAGGGGGTCGCGCCGGAAAAGCTGAGCGGCACCATCCAGAACGACATCCTCAAGGAGTTCATGGTGCGCAACACCTACATCTACCCGCCGGAGCCGTCGATGAAGATCATTGCCGACATCTTCCGCTTCACGAGCGAGCGGATGCCGAAGTTCAACTCTATCAGCATCTCGGGCTACCACATGCAGGAAGCCGGTGCCACGGCTGACCTCGAACTGGCCTTCACGCTCGCCGACGGCCTCGAATACATCCGCACGGGCCTCGATGCCGGACTCGACATCGACGCTTTCGCGCCGCGCCTCTCCTTCTTCTGGGGCATCGGCATGAACTACTTCATGGAGATCGCCAAGCTCCGCGCCGCGCGCGTGCTCTGGGCGAAGATCGTCGGGCAGTTCAACCCGAAAAATCCCAAATCGCTCATGCTCCGCTCGCACTGCCAGACCTCCGGCTGGAGCCTGACCGAGCAGGATCCGTTCAACAACGTCACCCGCACCTGCATCGAGGCGCTGGCCGCGGCGCTGGGCCACACCCAGTCGCTGCACACCAATGCGCTCGAC
>CAIUQW010000320.1 GCA_903901395.1 uncultured Chlorobiales bacterium
ACCTGCGACCTTGCAAAGCCGCACTACTGGTTCGCGGGCAAGCAGATGCGCATCATTCCCGACGACCGGCTGATTTCGCGGCCCTTCGTCATGTACATCCATCCGGAAATTTTCAACAAGCGGCTGCCGGTGCTGCCGGTGATGTATCTGCCCTACCTGTCGGCGCCGATCTCGAACAAGCGTTCGTCTGGATTTCTGTTCCCGAGAGTCGGCCAGAGCCGCGGCGTTGGCGTTTACCTGTCGAATCTCGGCTATTTCTGGGCGATCAACGACTATGCCGATCTCCGGCTCGAAGGCGATCTCTCCTTCAACGGAAGCTGGAGGCTCGGCGAGCGTTTCCGCTACAAAAACGGCAACCGCTACAGCGGCTCGATCACCGGAGAGTACGAAAAAACCATCCTGAACAGTCCGGGCGATCCCGATTATGCCCGCTATGTCAACCGTGATCTGAGAATCGTTCACCATCAGCAGTTCGATCCGACCGCCAGGCTCGACGTCAACTTTCAATATCTGAGCGGGGATCGTTCGTACGACGCCACCTCAGTCGATCCAGAAACGCTTGTCACCCAGCAGGCAACCTCCTACGCATCGTTTTCGAAATCATGGGACGAAGGCAACCGGGCGCTGATTGCCGGATACCAGCGGGTGGACAACCTGATGAACAGCGATCTGACGCAGAACGTGACGGCCACGCTCTATCAGAACCGCATCTATCCATTCCGTGCGAGGCTCACCGCTTCGGATGCGGAGTGGAGTTCGCGCCTGTACATGCAGCCGAACCTGTCGGGCAGCGCGAAGTTTGAAAATATAAGTGGAGTGGAGTCCGATTATTTTACCGGCAACGCGGGAATGGAGTTTGGCTATCTGCACGATTTTTCTCCCGGAAATCGCGCCCTGTTCACGCAGGGACTCAACATGCAGGCGCTTCAGAAATCGATCAGCAATCAGGATGACCAGAACGCCACAAGGGTTGAGCTGCCTTTCAAAGTGCAGTCCACGCTCTTCAGATATCTGAATCTGACGCCTTCGCTGACCTACACGCAATATCGGGTCAACAGCACGATTCATTATGACAATCTCGGGCAGAAGCAGACGATCAACGCGCCGGACAGTTACGCCACGACGGTCTTTTCGCTCAATGCCCAGACCAGGCTGTACGGCGTGATGAATACCGGTTTTCTCGACAGAATGATCGGACTCAGCGCCATCCGTCACACCTTCATTCCGACCATCTCTTATATCTACAATCCTGATTACCGGGGAAGCGGCTACGATATTTATGACTCCTACACCGATCCGCTGACGCTGAAGAACGTGCAGTACAACCGGTTCGGGGAGTCACTCTACTCAGCCGTGCCGGAGAAACGGAGTTTTGTCGGCATCAGCCTCCAGAATCTGTTTCACGCCAAGTTCCGCAGCCATGAGGTGTCGAACGAAAATGGCGGCAGCGTTGGTGCGGGTTACAAAACGGTGCAGCTGCTTTCGCTGACGGCTCTGTCCGGCTACAATTTTGCCGCCGATTCGATGCCCATCGCGCCGCTGGTGGTGACGGCGTCGAGCAATGCCTTCGCGCCCGCCCTGATGTTCAGTGCAGGAGCCACTTATGACTTTTATAGTTACGATCAGGCGACCGGCGCGCGGGTGGACAAGCTTGCCATGGACGATGGCAAGGGATTGCTCCGGTTTGTCAACGGCTTTTTCAACATGAGCGTGAGCACGAGCGGCCACCTGCGCTCGCCGTTTGCTTCCGTCGATGACAAGGCGAGCGATTCGTCGCTTGCACGGAACACGCCGCTGCCGGTCGAGCAGGCGATCTACAAGGAGCGCTTCAACAGCGACGAGCTGGCAAAATTCAGCGATTCGCTTCCCTGGTCGCTGCGCATGTCGCTCTATCTGATCAGCGACAAGAGCGATCCGCTCAATCCATCCTCGACCGCGCTCCTCAACACCGCCGCCAGACTCGCGCTGTCGAAAAACTGGCAGGTTGGCCTCAATACCGGCTACGATCTCAGAAACAGCCAGTTCGTCTATCCCGCGCTCATGGTCTATCGTGATCTGCACGACTTCCAGTTCAGCGCTCAGTGGGTGCCCTCGGGCGAGCACAAGGGCTATATGTTGCAGATCGCCATGAAGCCCGCCCAGCTCAAGTACCTCAAGCTGAAGGCGGGAAGCGGCAACGTCGGTCAGTCTCTCGATTAGGGGTTTCCGTCAGCTCCGTCGCGCCGGAGTCACTCCAGTCGCAGGAGCAGTTGCGCGAGACGGGCGTTGAAAGATTCGTGGGCGTCGTGGTGGATGCAGTGCCCCGCCTTCGGAATGATGTAGGCGCCCGCCTGCGGAAGCAGCTCCTGAAACTCGGGAATGATCCTGTGCGGCGGCAGGGCGGTGTCCTCCGCGCCCCAGAGCAGCCAGGCGTCGCCTTTGTAGTTGCATGGCTTGAAGCTGTCGAGCAGGAAGTCGCCCGGACGCTTCGAGGGCGAGAGGTAGGAGAACATCGCGCCGCGATCCTGCAACGGTCGGGAGAACTGGTTGATCAGGCTGAGATCGACCTTTTTCTGGTTATAGTAAGTGGGCGTGAGGCTCTGGCTGACGCCGACCGGATTGGCGAAGGCCGCGAAGAGCATCTCGCCGATGAGCGGTGAGCCAACGAGGCCGAAAAAGATTTTTGCCACGCCATCCATGCTGTCGCCATACAGGCCCGACGGGTTTGCCAGAGCGAGCGCCCGGACGCTGTCGGGATTGTGATGCGCGTAGATGATGCTGCTCGCCGCGCCCATCGAGTGCCCCACCAGCACGGCTTTTTCGAGCTTTTTCAGATGCATGAACGCCTTGATCTGCGCTGCGAAGAGCGCCAGGCTGTAGCGTACGTTGGGTTTGCCGGACTGGCCGAAGCCGATCAGATCCATGGCATAAATTCTGTACCGGTCGTCGAACGCAGGGATGTTGTCGTTCCAGTGCTCGATCATGCCGCCGTAGCCGTGGATGAAAAGCAGCGGCGTTAGCGTGGAGTCCGCCGGGCCGTATTCGCGATAGCGTATTTTCGCTTCCTGATCGTCAGCAAATTGCCAGATAAACCAGCGGTCTTGCGATGGTGTTTTCATGCGTCATGTCTTAACAGGGCCGGACAAGGGCGATTGATCGGTAATATTTTTCACAAAATATATCGGCAACCGGAAAGATTAAAGATGATTCGGGAATTTCCTGAAACAGGCGCGGGTTAATCCTGCTTTGCTATCACTCCTTTATTCGCTTATGCTGCAAGTATCCAGAAAATTTGAATACGGCCTGCACGCCGTCACCTATCTCGCCATGAAAGGCCCCGAGCGGGTCGTGACGGTCAAGGAGCTGGCCGTCGAGATCGGCTTTTCCCAGGTTTTTCTCGCCAAGGCGATGCAGAGCCTGAACAAGGCGGGCATCACCCGGTCGGTGCAGGGGGTAAAGGGGGGCTACATGCTCGCCAGGACGCCTGAAGAGATCACCGTCGGCGACATCGGCGTGGCCATCGAGGGGGAGCCACACCTGATGCGCTGCTCCGGCGTGGATTGCGAGTGCGAGATCGAATCGAGCTGCACGCACAAGGGCTACATGTTCAACCTCCAGAAGCGAATCCATGATCTGCTGGGTGAAACGACCGTGGCGATGCTGCTTGCCAAGTTCTGTTGAAACTTCCGTGATGGCGCGATTTTTCAGCCTCCGCTGTGCCGCCAAACGGAGATTGTTTCGTTTATTGTGTGATTGCAGAGAGGCTTACCGGTCATATCGCCGGGAGGCCCCCGCGCCCTGATCTTCGTTTATCGCCTGATTATCGTCGCTTTTTATGTCATCCAGTCAGAACCTCAGCGCAGAACATCCGGAAACGCTCGCGGCCCCAAGCCAGCGGAACGGCAATGAAACCCGCCTGCCCGACATCGTGCTTGGCGGCGTTTCGACGCACAATCTCAAGCATGTCACCGTCCGCATTCCGCGCAACCGCTTCGTCGTGCTGACCGGCCTGAGCGGTTCGGGCAAGTCGAGCCTCGCCTTCGACACGCTCTACGCCGAAGGGCATCGCCGCTACGTCGAGTCGCTCTCGGCCTACGTGCGGCAGTTTCTCGAAAGGATGCCGAAGCCCGAGATCGAGACGGTCGAGGGAATCGCGCCCGCCATCGCCATCGAGCAGAAAGCGCTGCCGAAAAATCCGCGCTCGACGGTCGGCACCGTGTCGGAGATTTACGATTACCTGCGCCTCCTCTACGCCCGCATCGGCAAGATATACTCCCGCGACACCGGCGAGCTGGTGCTCAAGCACACGCCCGAGGATGTCAGCCATCAGGCGCGATTCTTCGATGACGGCGCGCGCTTCTACGTCGGCTTTCCATTTCCAAGCCACCACGACGAGCGCCATCACGACAAGTCGGTGGCGGAGGAGTTGAAAAATCTGCTCAAGAAGGGATTTTTCCGCTTGCTGAAAGGGGAGAGCGTCATCGACATTTCCGACGAAAAGGCTCGCGCCGGGATTGAGGCGATGAAGCGGCAGGAGCTTGCGGAGCTGCTCGTGCTGGTGGATCGCTTCGTCGCCAAGAAGGACGAAAAAATCTACAGCCGCGTCGCCCAGGCCGCTGAAACCTGCTTCGCCGAGTCGGGCGGCAACGCCATCATCCGCTTGGCGGGCGGCAAGGAGTTCCGCTTCAGCGACCGGCTGGAGCTGAACGGCGTCACCTACCAGGAGCCGTCGCCGCAGCTTTTCGCCTTCAACTCGCCCATCGGCGCGTGTACAGCGTGTCAGGGCTTTGGGCGGATCGCGGGGATCGACGAGGACGCCGTCGTACCGGACAAGTCGCTCTCGCTGAAGGAGGGGGCGATCACCTGTTGGAACTCCGAGAAGTATTCGTGGTACCGCCAACAGTTGCTCAAAATCGCGCCCGATGTGGGCATTCCGGTGGATGTGCCCTATGAAAAGCTTGGCCGCGTGCATCGCGAAATGCTCTGGAAGGGAATTCCCGAGCGGAGCTTCAAGGGGCTGTGGCCCTTTTTCGAGGAGATTGAAAAGGACGCGGGCTACAAGGTGCACTATCGCGTCTTCCTGAGTCGCTATCGCGGATACGCAACCTGCCCGGAGTGCGAGGGGGCGCGGCTCAATCCCGACGCGCTTCAGGTGCGGGTCTCCGGCAAAAACATCGGCGAGGTGACGCGCATGACCATCGCCGACGCGCAGAGCTTTTTCGCGGGGCTCGACATTTCGCCCTTCGACCGCTCCGTGGCCGATTCGGTGCTGCGTGAGATCGACAAGCGCATCGGTTATTTGATGGATGTCGGCCTCGACTACCTTACGCTCGACCGGCTCACCCACACGCTCTCTGGCGGCGAGTTTCAGCGCATCAACCTCTCGACCTCGCTCGGCTCGCCGCTGGTGGGGGCGATCTACATTCTCGACGAGCCAAGCATCGGCTTGCACCAGAGCGACTCGGCGCGGCTGATCGCGCTGCTCCGGCGGCTCCGCGACCTCGGCAACACGGTGGTGGTGGTGGAGCACGATCGCGAGATCATCG
>CAIUQW010000321.1 GCA_903901395.1 uncultured Chlorobiales bacterium
GCCACCAGAAGGAGTATCTCTCGATGCTCAATCTTGGCTACGATCCCTTCACCGCCGGAAAGATCGGCAAGCTCATCCTGCTCGAAGATTACGGCCAGAACCATTACAAACGGGATCGATACCAGACGATACGAGCGCGTTTCAGGGAGATCGCGCCGAGACCAGAGCATCCCGGCGCACTGCTCTTGCGCGGCACCTCCGGCGTCATGACCCCCGACGCGCAAGGCAACCGGCGAATTCTGGTAAACGAAGACGAGATCGCCAGATACCTGCAATCGATCGGCTTCCAACTCATCGACTCGACAAAACAGAGCGCCCGGGAGATCGTCGAAAAAACCATCGGCGCGAAGATCATCATCGGCGTCGAGGGGAGCCAGATTCCGCACGGCCTCTTCACGATGGCCGACAACGGCACGCTCGTCAACATTTTCCCGCCATTTCATTTCAACAACGTGCTCAAGGGCCAGACCGACTGCATGGAAATGCACTACGCCTTCACGATCGGCGAGGTGTGCGAGGGCGGATTCCGCCTGCCGCTCGACACGCTCAAAAAAACGCTCGACCTCGTCGCGTCGAAGACAGCGTGATGGCAAGCGATTCCTGAGCCTCCGTCATTGCGAACCGCCCGTATCCGGCAGGCTACCGCGCACGGACAATGAGCAGTGCGGATATTGGTTCGAGAAAGAGCGCAGCCAACTCTGAAAAAGAAATCGGGCTGAAGTCCAGATTTATCAATGCTTCATCAACCCCGTCCCGAAAGCTTTCGGGACGGGGCAATGGTTGAAGAGAACGATGGACGCTTTCATATTCAGGAGGGATTTATCCCGACGGACATTCATCTCATCTTGCATCTTCATATTGCCCCGGCTTTCAAGCCGGGGTGAGTCAATCAGAAAAACATCTGGACTTCAGTCCCGTCTTTTGCTGTTTGTCGCCACGAACAAAGTGAATTGTCAGAAAAATCATCCATTTTCATGGAAAGCTTCCCGCATCCGGCGCAATACCGGATACGAACCTTGAACCTGAATATCCTGACAACAAAACATTCCCGACTGTAGGGACGGGTCTTGTGCCCGTCCTCTTGATTATTGCCCGCAACCCATTGTTTTTCCGATCCCAATAATCGACCCGCCGTGAAAACCGGACGCTCAAATCTCCAATCATGACCCGGAAACCCATCGCCTATCTGTGCAGCGAGTACCCGGCAATCTCGCACACTTTCATTTACCGCGAGATCGAGTCGCTGCGCAAGGCCGGAATGACCGTCCACACGGCGTCGATCCACAGGCCGGAAAAGCTCGACCTCATGACCCCCGCCGAGCAGGAGGAGGCCGCCAATACGCTGATGGTACTCTCGCAACCGGCAGCGTCGATCATCGGAGCGCACCTGCACTGCCTTGCCCGAAATCCGGGAGGATACTTGCGAATGGCGGCGGACGCTTTCCGGCTGCTCTTCCGCGGCCCGAAAAACCTCGTCAAGGCGGCGGCCTACTTCGCCGAAGCGGGCATTTTGCTGCGCTGGGCGCACCGGCGCGGCATCACGCACATTCACGAGCACTTTGGCAACCCGACGGCGCTGGTGGCGATGCTCATGAAGCGCTACGGCGGCATCACCTTCAGCATCTCGGTGCACGGCCCGGA
>CAIUQW010000322.1 GCA_903901395.1 uncultured Chlorobiales bacterium
TAAGAAGAAAAATTCAGATTGATGATACAGTTGAACAGAGGTGTTCTGCTAAAGGTGTTAACATCGCTGTGATCGGTTATCGAGTGTAAAATTGCCTGGCTAAACTGTGCCGCATCTAAAAAAGCAAATAAATGCTATCCGCTACAAGCACTAAATTAACGTTGATAGATTAATGAGCGCTTTATGTCATATTGTTGATTTTTTGCTATTCTTGCATATCGCTTTTTGTTTCTTCTGGATAAAACAGCGCAAAATCAATATGGTCGATAGTTGAGCCAGATGAATTGATATCTATTTTACGAGAAGGTACAGAAACACCGAACCTGGCGGCTTGTTCTGGTGACACTCTCAGCGTACATCCCCCAGGCGGAATCTTGTCGATAACGTAAAACCCATCATACTCAGATATTTTTTTTGCAATGACGTTTCCGTCTTTATCAAGGGCCTCTATTACAATACCCGAGGCGTTTTTTCTTATACCATTCTGCATACTGTATACCATACCGCTAACCTCACCGGTTCCCCAAACAGGAAATTCGAGCTCGACTGGATAACCCGGTCTTGGTACAACACGGGTCCCTTTATGGGCAGGAATCCAAAGAATATCTTCGAGCGTCGTTTGTGAAATGGAAATGTTTGCCGGAATATTTGGTGCAAGCCTTGGCAGGAAAGCAGTGCCGGTAGAGTCTGTTTTTTCCTCTGACTTGCGCGAATCGACTAAAAATCCAACATTTTCCAGCAGTGGTTCATCATCATCCCTCAGCTTGTTGAGGTTTTGGTCAAGAAATGCCCTCGCCGATACGCTTCCCTGGGCGCCAATCGATCGGGCGTCTGATAACCATCGTCCCTTGCGAGGTTCACGGATCAGGCCTATAGATAATCTCAAGCCAACATCCCATAAACCTGTTGTTGCATAACCGCCTTTGATTCCCATGGTAAGGTCATGCCCAGTGTGATTGAACCCCAATGAGAAAGCAAGTTTATCCGCAGAAGGGGTATATGAAAGCGTACCGGTGACCAGAGTTTGCTCATACAGGGGAATTTCGGTACTTCCCATAATACTGTTTATATTTTTTTCGGGAATCAACCGATAATCTGCTTCCAGCCTGAATGAACAACCACGGCGGCTGATACTGGCATAGGAATATCCCGAAAGGGCATCTTGCCGTCCGGCGCCATCTTGCATTCGTTCGAGTGCAAGTCTGTGCGTATTGTTCACTCCGAAAAATCGATTAGTATTCGTCAGACTGTAACGTTGTGCTTGGCGGTTGTCGTCGTAATCGATACGTTCTCCGCCAAGGGAAAGGCTCGAAGATCGTAAAAAAGGGATAGGTCGAAAACCGTCTATTCTTCCCGATAACCTGCGGCGAAACGTTGCTGTTCCTGAAAGCGGCTCCCAGCCATTATCGAACTCCTGCCACTGCAATGAACAGCTCAGCGGCCCGATTTTCGAAATCATGTTGGCCTGCCTTGCCCAGCTCGATAATGAAAGGTTGTTTGCCGCCTGCACGTCAATTTGCATCATCTGCAGATAACCACTGAACCCAAATCCGGCAAAATAGCCCCCCTTTTGGCCACTGTCATCACCGGGCTGCCATGCGAGGGACTGGCTAGTGGTAAGCCATCTGGTAAGTCCTATATCGCTTTTCCAGGTTGCTATCGGAGATAAAGATGAAGACGGATCTGTTGGCGATGAGAATAGTGAGTTTCGTGATGAGTCCGAAAGTGCGATCTGATAGGCCCAACTTCCGGGTTCGATCATGTTACGGCCAACATAGTATTGATGCGATTCGGTTTTCCGTTCACCCTGTGGACCGTTGAAGATCAACTCCAGTTCATTAAAACCATAGACGAGGGGAATATCAGCAAAGAGATAGGTTTCTTCGGCATTGGATGGTCGGTAATCGAGTACGCTGCCATTTCGATAAAGCTCCACATCCCATCCTTTACCCAGAAATCCTTTCAGTGTCACCATGTCAAAATACTGCGACTGCGTGATCGGGTAGTTGCTGATCATAATCCCGGGACCGGTACTGCGACCAATCAGCGGCAAAGCGGATGGATTGATATCGCCCAAGGCGAATCGCCGTGCATCCAGCGCTCCCAGCAGACCTCCGTCGGGGTTCACCCTTTCCATCATCAATTGGCCATTTTCAATACCGAATAACGATTGTTTGCTTGCAATGTACCCCGAGAGGTCAAGGGTGGCGTTCATCCAGAGAAGGTCGCCTGAAATTTTGCTGGTAAAACGGGTGTCTCCTATACGAGTATCATTAGTATCACCGGAAAGAGAGGTAGATAGCGACAGATCGACGCCCGGACCTCCGAGTATTCGGTAGGGGATCTTTTGAAGCGGAAAACCGGGATCGTTGCTGGAACCATAGCCCCAGGTATTTGCGCCTTGCCGCTCGCGGGCCAGACGTTGCTGCAAAGGCAGCGGCTCATACGGGCGGATGTCGATCAGCGCATCGAGACGCTTGGCTTCGATGCGCATAAAAAACCAATCCGCAAGCAGTCCGCTTTCCACATAAATGTCGTCCGTGAGCACCATGATTCGCGATGCGTCATAGACTTGAGGCTTTCCTTTTACCGATACCGAGCCGTTTTTCGTATCGAGCAGAAATGATTGACCGGGCCGGGCCGTATATCCTCCTGCACTACCAGTGGCTACATCGACAGTTATGCCAAACTCCAGCAGGCGCGAGAGTTCCCCAAGAGGCAGAAGCAGTTTGCCGCCGGGTTGCATATAGGTTGGCAGATCGCTTTTCAGTGGCGTTCCTGCAAGTCGTACAAGGCAGAACAGCAGGTCGTCGTCGCTTACCGTGGCGAGCGGCTGTGCATGATTTACTGCTGGTGCTGATTCGGCGCACTCTGCCCTGCATGGCATTCCACTCCATGCAAGCCCGCCTGTCAAGAGTATTGAAACGATACAAGCCAAACATCCTGAAAAGCCCTGCATACAAGAATGCTTTATGGAACAACAAGAACGCTTTCGGCAAGTTTCTTTTCGGAACCGTCGGTGGTTTCGCGATACACCACCCTCAACCGGCCGCCAGAAAGATCGAGACCCTTTGGATGTCGCAGGGGTAAGGAAATAGATCGACGCGGGTTTGGCGTATAAACGGCAATACCCTTAACGATACCAACTTCGACTTCACCTTTTCCAGGAGCATCCCAGAAAGCAACAATGTCACCATAAGTCGATCGCCTTCCCTCACGTTCGATATTTAAGCTGAGCGTGTTCTTTGCAGGATTTGCACTTCTTAGAACCTTGAGATCGGAAAGCTTTGCTGTTGCTTCCAGAGCGCCATGACGGACAATAACCGGAATCGACAGACCATAGATCGGAGTCAGACTGACGCCGAGTCCTTTACCGGCTTCCGCGCTCTGCGCATGAACCGCCTCTTTGGCCTCGGGAATAACACTGAACTGTAAATGTGAACGATACTCCCCTTCGGCAAGCTCTGGAGGCTTGCGTAATTGCATCCGTACCGTCTGCGTTTGATGAGGCTCGAGTATAACGCGCCTTGGCGTTACTCGAAGAAATGCATCCGCGAAATGATCGTCAGCGCCGGGATTGTCGATAACCTTCAGTTCTCCAGATTCACTCATCCGCCTGTTCACAAAGGTCAAACTGTAAGCAAGCTGCCTGTTGCTGCGATTCATAAGCATCACTTCAGCAGTGTTTGTTCGTCCTTCGAAGATGATGCGCGTCGGCAGCACCGCCAGGTCCCCAAGAGAACTTTGCGAAACAGCCGAAGCTTCCTGTTTAGTCGCATTCGGTATGGCAGAAGCGGAGCTTTCTGTAGCAGGAGCGGGAGCGTCCACCTCTGCCGCAGTAAGTTGAATGCAAGGAGCCAGCAAAGCTACCATGAGCAGAATTGCCTGAGAAAAGCGTTTTCTTATCATGTTTCTTGTTAATGGATATTGCTGCAAAATCATTAATTAGAATCTTTATTATTGAACATTGTTGACAATAACAATAATCATCCAAGTATCCAGTCACTGGTGATCGATTGATACAGAATATTTTCCGCTATATAAACCATATAGTGCATCACTTGGGATAATGAGAGTGCCGCCAATATTAAACGCGGCATTGCCTGAAGCATCGATTGTTACAGTACTTGATGCGGTTTCTAAATCTATAAGATCAAGATGCTTATCTGGATGAGACTCGTGAGTAAGCGTACAACTGTTTCCAGATGAAAAAGAGATATTGAGTTTTGTTCCAGGATCGCCCGTCACAATAAGCCATGACGAGCCATAGGTGCCAGCCATATTGACCCCGTTTGTGACTTCTGGAGTGCTTTGTGAACCTGACGAGATTCGAGCTGTTCCTTGAGAATAACCCGGCAAAATATTGCCAAAAGAAATATTGCCATTCGTAACACCATACCTGTTCTCGGCATCTTTAATTATCGATACAGGGGTTACAATACTTGCTAATGCAGTTACATTTATATCCGCAGCCATTGCTCCATGATCAATGCAAAGCGCAGCTACGGTCAAGTAGATTGCTAACACTTTTTTTTTCATGATGCACAGCAAATGCAAGAGTTTACAAAAAACAGGGATATATTCTTAATGCGATCTTTCTGATCCAAGAAATTGCGTTTTCGGCAAAATCAAGTGGAAATAGTGCGCTTCTTCATAAAAGAAGCGCACTGATAAAAATAAACATCAAAAAGCAGGTCACTGATAATTAACGGTGATATAGAATGTCCCGGTGTAGGTTCCTGTAGCAGCAGCCCCAGTGTTTGGAACATTGAGTTCACCAGCAATACCAATGACAGTTGTACCTGTATCGTCAAGTGTATTGGTATTTGGTTGGTATATGTTCACCCAAAGTTCATTATCATTCTCATTCGTAAGAATTACAGATGACTCTGGTACGGAAATATCGATAAGTGCATTAGGAGATCCCTTCACAGTAAAAACTGCCGTACCATAGTTCCCTGATATTGTTATATTGTCAGGGGAAGAAATTTCATATTCAGTGCCCGTATTATTCGTAGGTGTTATGTAAACCCACCCCCACGAATCTCCCGGAATAATCGTTCCAAAGGAAAGATTACCGCCGGTAGTGCCATAAGTATTATCAGTATCTTTAGTGAGTGTTATGGGTTGTGCAATAGTGGCCTGTGCTGTTATCTCTAAATCTGTCGCCATAGCGTCATGACCGGCGAAGAGCGCAGCACACGCCAAGCCTAACGCGAGCAGTTTCTTTTTCATGATACACTCCAAAATATAAAGGTTGATAAAATATCAACGTCAAATCACCCGTGCGGTTCGTTATCATTGAGCCTCGCGGATAACTATAAACAGCAAATAACAGGTCAGTCATACTCGACACCAACCGTAAATGTACCACTGTAGGTTCCGGTGGCAGCATCTGGGGGAACTGTGAGTATACCACCAATACCTATCACAGCTACCCCGCTTACGTCAGGGGGTGTACAAAAACCATCACCCACTTCGTGTATTCCCACAAAAAGTGTTTTTGTGGGATCGGTCAGATTCCTAAGCTCTATAGGTTCTGTGGGGACGGTAACGGTGAACCATGAAGACGGGGCTCCCTTCACAGTAAAAATTGCCCCCCCTATGGTACCCTTTGCGTCTACACTGCCATAGGTTGAACTATCAAATTCAATACCACCTTGACCATCTTTAGCTACAACATCAACCCATCCCGGCTCACTTCCTGGCGTAATTACGCCAAAGGAAAGATTGCCGCCGGTAGAACCATAATTGTTACCAGTATCTTTTGTTAGTGTTATAGGTTGTGCAATAGTGGCCTGTGCTGTTATCTCTAAATCTGTCGCCATAGCGTCATGACCGGCGAAGAGCGCAGCACACGCCAAGCCTAACGCGAGCA
>CAIUQW010000323.1 GCA_903901395.1 uncultured Chlorobiales bacterium
CATGCCGGTGACGCCGAGACCGATGGTCATCTGGCGGGCGTACGCCGACACTCCAAGCCCGATGACGACGAGCAGGATGGCTACCCATGTCCAGTAGCCGCGGCCTCCTTTAAGCGCTTTCTCGATCATGGCTTATGGTTAGATGATGTAAAAAACTGACGGCAGCGTGCCGAGTTCCGGCTTGCGCTGCATGGTTTCGTTCGCGGCGAGCATCTTGCGGATTTCCGAATTCGGATCGTTCAGGTCGCCGAAGGTGAGCGCACCCTCCTTGCACGATTCGACGCAGGCCGGAAGTTCGTTCTTGACGATGCGCTCCGAGCAGAAGTTGCACTTCTCGACAACGCCGCGCATCCTTGTCGGATAGGTGTTGCTCAGCTCCTTGAGGTGCGGGCGCGGGTCCTCCCAGTTAAAGCTGCGCGAGCCGTACGGGCAGGCGGCCATGCAGAAGCGGCAGCCGATGCAGCGGTGGTAGTCGATGGAGACGATGCCGTCCCAGCGCTTGAAGGTCGCCTCGGTCGGACACGCCTTGGTGCAGGGCGGCTCGGTGCAGTGGTTGCAAAGCGTCAACACCTGACGTTTCAGGACATCCTCGCTCTGGAACTGCGTGCTGGCGGATGGAAAGGCGTTTTCATAGCCGCTCTTCCATATCCACTTCACCTCGCTCTTCGTATGGCCGAAATCCGGCACGTTGTGGTCGTGGTGGCAGCGGACGATGCACTCGGTGCAGTTGCCGAGGCATTTGCGAGTATCAACCAGCATCCCCCAGCGCACCTTGCCCGGCGTGGGCTTGTCGGTAAAACTCGACAGGTCGGTATTCTCGAGCGCAAATGCCGGGAACAGCCCAGCAGCAGCGCCCAGGCCAGCGAGAGCGCCAAGCCCTGCCTTCTTCAGGAATTCTCTACGATTTTGACTCATTGTGGCAACTCCTTGGGCGAGATATGACAGTTCCAGCATGTCGGTTTGACATTGGCATAGTCATGACACATATAGCAGAACATCGGATTGGAACCGTGGCATCCGAGGCAGGTGTTCAAACTTTTGTCGAAATGAACGCCGTCCTGGTTGACGAAGGTGCGGTTCCCTTTCCTGACCGAATCGAAGCGCCAGCCGTTGAGAACCTGCATGTGGTGCGCCCGCATGTACTCGGTCGGCATGATGCACTTCGAGCTGTCCACCGGCGCGCCTTTGGCGGGCGCGGCTGCGACTGGCGCAGGGGCCTCGGCGGCTACTGCCGGATGCGACCCGTGGTGACCGGCGTGCATGAAGAACCATGCCGCCATGAAAACGGTCAGACCTGCGGCAAGGGCGACCAGAAACTGAGTGATCTTATTCATCGTCGTCATCCTCCCCGAATCCGGCCATCGGATTCTCTCTCAGGTCTTCGGTTCTCTTCTTTTCTCCCTGCATGATGAGCGCGTTGCCAACCAGTTCGTGCAGTCCATAGACCGTCACGCCCGGATTCCAGTAGCGCATCAGCGGCGGAAGGCTCGCGCGGTCGATGGCGCAGATCGTGACCAGCGAATCGACTTTGTGCTTCTCGCGCACATGCGCCACGGCGCTCGCTCTCGGGAAGCCGCCTCTCATGCGGATGTCCATGAACTCCTCGGCGTTCAGGCCGCTGCCCGATCCGCAGCAGAAGGTCTGCTCTTTGATAGTGTTCTCGGGCATTTCGTGGAAAACATTGCACACCTTGTTGAGCACGTAGCGCGGCTCCTCGAACATGCCCATGCCCCGGGCGACGTTGCAGGAGTCGTGGAAGGTGGTGCGCAGATGGTCGTTGCGTTTCGGGTCGAGCTTCAGCTTGCCGTGTTTGATCAGGTCAGCCGTGAACTCGGCGATGTGCACCATTTTGGTGACATTCGCGTTGGTGAACTTCGTACCGGTGATGGGCGAGACCGGCTCCTTGAGGAAGTCCGCCGGGCCGTTCATGGTGTGCATGTACTGATGCACCACGCGCCACATGTGGCCGCACTCGCCGCCGAGAATCCACTTCACGCCGAGACGCTTGGCCTCGTGGTACATCTTGGCGTTGATCTTTTTCATCATCTCGTTCGAGGTGAACATGCCGAAGTTGCCACCCTCCGAAGCGTAGGTGCTGATGGTGTAGTCGAGTCCGATGTGATGGAAGAGCAGCAGATAGCCCATCATCGTATAGACGCCGGGATCGCCGAAGACGTCGCCTGACGGCGTGATGAAGAGAATCTCCGCGCCCTTGCGGTTGAAGGTGGGATTCACCTTGATGCCAGTCAGGTCTTCGATGTCATCCACCATCGACATGATGTTCTGCTCGAAGGTGTGCGGCTCGATGCCGAGGTGGTTGCCCGTGCGGTTGCAGTTGGCCACCGGGGCGAGAATCCAGTTGTTGTTGACGCCGATGAGGTTGAGCAGCTCGCGCACCATCATGGTGATCTCGGCGGTGTCGATGCCCATCGGGCAGAAGACCGAACAGCGACGGCACTCGGTGCACTGATGGAAGTACATGTGCCACTCTTTGATCACGTCAGCCGTGAGCGTCCTCGAACCTGAAAAATCCTTCAGGATTTTCGCCAGGCCCGCGAAGTCGTTGCGATAGACCGAACGGACAAGCTCGGCGCGCAGCACCGGCATGTTCTTCGGGTCGCCGGTGCCGAGGAAGAAGTGGCACTTGTCGGCGCA
>CAIUQW010000324.1 GCA_903901395.1 uncultured Chlorobiales bacterium
CCTTTGCCATGCGCAGTGTCTCCAGGTTAAACCACGTTCCGAATCAACAATGGTTGTCGATCTATCCAGATTGTGTCGCTTCTATCTGAATAATTTCTGAAAAATTAGCAGATAATTCGCAAATACACAACGCATCGATCATTTCAAACCGAATAAGAGGACGGCCACGAGAGCCGTCCCTACAGTTGAGAATTCATTGTATTCGAGGAGATGCGTGGCAATGAGAAACCGTTCTGAATTCCCCTGTCATTGCGAGGAGCGTAGCGACGTGGCAATCCATGCGGAATCAGCGAAGAGCGTGAAGATGGATCGCCACGTCCCGACAAGTCGGGACTCGCGATGACGAATCGTCAGCATTCGGGGAGAACCAAGGCAGTGGGAAACCGTGCTGAATTCCTCCGTCATTGCGAGGAGCGTAGCGACGTGGTAATCCATGCGGAATCAGCGGAAAGCGTAAAGATGGATCGCCACGTCCCGACAAGTCGGGACTCGCGATGACGAATCGTCGGCATTCGAGGAGAACCAAGGCTATGGGAAACCGTTCTGAATCTCCACGTCATTGCGAGGAGCGTAGCGACGTGGCAATCCATGCGGTATCAGCGAAATGCGTGAAGATGGATCGCCGCGCCCCGAAGAGTCGGGACTCGCGATGACGAATCTCGTCGATAAAATCGAGATCGATTATTTCAACGTGATCCTGCGATAGATAAAAGAATCGCTTTCGCTCATGAGGCTTTTCGCCCGAGAGCCGTCACAATTTCAAGCCATCGGCTTCGTTTCTCGGCAGTCGAGGTCTTGACCGGGCCGAACTCGGAAACCCTCACTGGCCGGACTCCACAGAATTCAAGAATCGTACGTTTCATCTGGTTGTGACCCGGCATACGATAGACCCACCGGTAGTACCAGGGCGGCGTATCCATTGTCACGAGAAGACGGGCTGTTCGCCCGGAGAGCAGTCGATCCCAGCGCGTCGCTGAGCCAGCCTTGAATTTGAAGGCGATGCCGGGCAGGAACAGACGGTCGAAAAAACCCTTCAGCAGCGCCGGGGGTGCTCCCCACCAGACTGGATAGACAAAAACGATGTGCTCCGCCCGTTCGATGGCTCTCTGCGCTTCGACGAGGTCAGGTTCGAGCGGCTGAATCTCCGTGTACCCTTTGTGCAGAATGGGGTCGAAGCGTAAACGGCCGAGGTCGAGCCGTTCGGTCTGGTGACCGCCTGCTTTTGCCCCGGCCTCATAGGCATCGGCAATCGACCCGCAGAAGCTGTCGGGATCGGGATGGCCGAGAATGACAAGCGTGCGTTTGTTCATGCTGTTTGCGCGACCTCCGAACAAGCGGGTCTGTTTGACATTTCAGAAAATCCTCCGGAAACAAAAGAGCCGCCGGATTCAGGAAAAGAAGCGGTTCCCCGGCAATGAGTCAGTGCGCGAAAAGCGTACGATACTCCTCTGCCGTCCGCTCGTCCGCCGTGCTGACCTCGATGCGTGACGGAATCACGTCGTACATCTCCCTGAATTTCTTCACGCACTCCGGCGAGGCGAAGTAAATCTCGTCGATGAATTCGAGATCGATGGTTTCAACGTGATCCTGCGCGCCGTGCACGTAAACCGCGAGCGGCGTGACCTCGTTGCCACCCTCGCGCAGTTGCCCGGCGACCAGCTCATCGACATGCTCCGCTCCCGGCAAAAGGATGTGCTGGCCGGTCAGCCCCTCCTTCCGCAGCATTCCGGCGATGCCGGTCGGCGTTTCCGATTCGAGGCAGCAATCGGGAATGATGCCGTATTCGAGCAGCTCCGTGGCCGCCAGGCGGTTCGAGGTGCAGATGACGAGATGCGCCAGATGGCGGACGTCGCGTCCATGCTCGAAGAGGTACTTGAAGAAGTAGCGAACAGCGAAGCGGTTCTGGAAGAAGAGCATCGAAAACTGGTCGATCCCCTCCATGCAAGCCTTCACCGCACCGAGATCAGCGCCCGCGACCTGACGACACGGGAAGTGCACCGTGATGTAATCGGCGGGCGTATATTTTTTCGGCGCTTCGCCGGTCATGAGCACCTTCTTCTTGCGGGAGTACCAGTTCTCTTCGATGTACTGGCTGATGTTCTGGCCGATGATGAGCAGCGCCGGAGAGTAAACCGCCTTTTCGCGCTTGCGGAACTCGTCGAGCGTGCTGGTAAAAATACGCTGGTTGTAGCGCGTGGCGTTCTGCACCACGGCCACCATCGTCTCGCCGCTCCGCCCAGACACCGCAACCTTGTCGAGCACGTCATGCACGTTCGACGCCACCATGTAGTAAACGATCGTGTCGGTATCGGGCACCTGAATGCTGTTGACCGGATGGCCGGTGCAGAAGGCCACCGACGAGGAGACCTTGCGCATGGTGAGCGGAATTTCGCTGTAGGCGCTGGCTCCGTGCGCGGCGGTGATGCCGGGAATGATCTCGTAACCGATGCCGTGCTGGCGCAGCGTCTCGATTTCCTCGCCGCCCCGTCCGAAAATGAAGGGATCGCCACCCTTGAGCCGCACGACAGTCTTGCCCATGAGCGCATGGCGCACGATCTCCTGATTGATCTCGTCCTGCGCGAAGTGGTGCGCATCCTTGCGCTTGCCGGTATAAATCTTCTCCGCCTTGTAGGGTTCGAGCATCTGGGGAAGCACGAGGTCATCGAAGAGAATCACATCGGCCTCGCGCAGCACCCGGTCAGCCTTGAGGGTAAGCAGCTCCGGATCGCCCGGCCCCGCGCCCGCGATATAGACGTAGCCTTTCCCCGCCGATCTCTGTGACGGCGATGGTTCTGTATGGATTGAATCGGTCATTGGGGTTACTTCCTGACAAAATTAGGGATTATCGTCCGGCCAGGTTTCGTTGACGAACTCCCGGAGCCGGTTGCGCCACTCGACGGACTTCTTCACGTTCTGGCCGTTCGAGGAGACGGCGACGGTCATTTCGCCCTTCTTGATGATGGCCGGAGAGATGAAGCCGGAGAGTTCGCGGTTGTCCACCACGTTCACGAGAATGCCCCGCGCCTCAGCGTCATCGCGGACGCGGCGGTTCACCTCCTCGACATTCGTGCTGGCATAGACCAGAAACGCACCGTCGAGGTCGGAGGAGTCGTACTCCTTGTAAATTTCGGTAAACCCCTTGCCCTTGAGTTCGTCGATGATCTCGGGAGAGACGATGGTGATGTTCCGGGTATATTTTTCGATGGTCTGAATCTTGTGCAGGGCGATCTTGCCGCCGCCGATAAAGAGAATCTTCTTGTTGTCCACCCGGATGTTGAGCGGCAGAAACACTTTCATAGAACGTATGATTTTGTCATGAAATGAACATGCGAAAGAGCATTGCCGTTCCGCAAGGTCATGAAGATAACGAAGAGAACGGTTAATACGGGATTGTTGTCGAGGGTGAAAACGGATCGCTATTGTCCCCCCATCCCACCGAATTATTACTCCGGCAACTATAAATCGCAATCTTCCCTAAAAGAAGAGATTGGGCTAAAGCCCTTATTTATTTTAGGTTATCCATAAATCCCCGGACTGAAGTCCGGGGCAATTGTTAAGAGTTTTAATCGCCGGAATAATAAATAACCTAGACTGGTCTTCGCAAGGGTGTCCCGACCCGTCGGGACGCCTCTACACCGCCGATCACATGACGTTTGCGGATTTCCCCGTGCGGGCCCACGGCCGTGCGCCCCTACAGTATCGCCAATCGTCGTAAATAACACTTTTTATCTAAAGTCATATCCCGCACAGATACTCCCGGAACGAAAGAGGCCGCGGTTTTGTGCCGCGGCCTCCGGTCGGTGTCGATACGTCGGTATCGAGACTTCTTACGACAGCGTCACTCCTGCGTTTTGACGGCGATGGCGGTTTTGAGCAGGATGGTCAGGACAAGCAGGCCGATGGCCCAGATGCCGAGCGTGACTGAAATTTCGGTGGCGGTCGGCATGTAATCGACAATTGCTTCGAGTGGCGTGGGGACGAATCCGCCGAAGACCAGTCCCGCGCCCTTGTCGATCCAGATGGAGACGACAAGACCGATGCAGGCTGCGATGAGCGCGCCGTTCTTGCGGCGAAGCGGCGGCGAGAGCAGCACGCCGACCGAGATGATGCCGGTGATCAGCGAGAACCACATGAAGGGCACGAGCGGCGCGTGGCCTTCGAGTCCGAAGAAGAGGTACTGCAAGCTGTGCTTGTGCGCCGGAATGTTGCTGTAGAAGGCCGTGAAGAACTCCGTGCCGAGGAAAAAGATGTTGGCCAGCCCGGCGTAGGAGCTGAGGACGGCGAGCTTCAGGCGCGGCTCCTGACCGGCGTCGAAATTGGCGACCTTCTTGAGGATGAAGGTGATCAGAATCAGAATGGCTGTACCGGCGGCGAATGCCGAGGCGAGGAAGCGCGGCGCGAGCACGGCGGTGAGCCAGAGGTGACGCGCCGGAAGACCCGCGAACAGAAACGCCGTGACGGTGTGGATGCTGAAGGCCCACGGAATCGAGATGTAGATCAGCGCCTTCACCCACGGCGCGGGAGCCACGCCCTTGCGTTCAGCGCCGAGCACCGCCCAGCCGCTGATGAGGTTCAGGAACAGGTAGCCGTTGAGCACCAGCACATCCCAGAACACCATCGAGTGGGGCGAGGGATAGAGCATCACGTTGAGCACGCGGTCGGGGCGGCCCATGTCGGCCAGAATGAAGAGCATGCACATCAGCGCCGCCGAAACGGCGAGGAACTCACCGACGATGACGATTTTGGAGAATGCCTTCTGGTGGTGCAGGTAGTATGGCAGCACCAGCATCACAGCCGAGGCGGCGACACCGACCAGAAAGGTAAACTGGGAGATATAGACGCCCCAGCTTATGTCACGGCCCATGCCGGTGACGCCGAGACCGATGGTCATCTGGCGGGCGTACGCCGACACTCCAAGCCCGATGACGA
>CAIUQW010000325.1 GCA_903901395.1 uncultured Chlorobiales bacterium
CACAAGGCAAACGGCGTCCCGGCTAACAGACAGGCAAAACCAGCGGCGAGAGTTTCATGAACTACAGCTACAACGGACAGACAGTGCATCACGATGCAGGCCAAAAACTGCCGCTTCCGAACGCTTACGAATACTGCCGCCAGATCGCCCGGCACCACGCCAAGACCTTCTACCTCGCCACCAAGTTCCTGCCCAAACGCCAGCAGAATCCAATCTTCGCCATGTACGCGCTCTTGCGTACGGTGGATGATCTGGTCGATCTGGCGCAGGACAAGCTCAGCAACGGCCAGCTGACGCGGCAGGAGATCAACGAATCGATTGCCGACTGGAAGGTGCGCCTCCGCGCCTGCTACGACGGCAAGTCGAGCAACGACCCGATCCTCATGGCTTGGCAGGATACGCTGCGCCACTACTCGATTCCCATCGATCTGCCGCTCGACCTGATCGATGGCGTGGCGATGGATATCGATTTCAAGACCTTCGAGACCTTCGACGAACTCTACGTTTACTGCTACAAGGTGGCCTCGGTGGTTGGGCTGATGACGGTCGAAATCTTCGGCTACAGCGACAAGAAAGCGCTCCAGCACGCCATCGACCTCGGCATTGCCATGCAGCTCACCAACATCCTGCGCGACATCGGCGAGGATATCGACCGCAACCGCATCTACTTGCCGCTCGAAGACTTGCGGCGCTTCGACTACAGCCGCGAGGAGTTCATAAGCCGCACGATGAACAGTAAATTCGTCGAGCTGATGAAGTTTCAGATCGAGCGGGCACGCAAATACTACGCATCGGCGGACCTCGGCATTCCGATGCTCGAACGCAACAGCCGCCTCGCCGTCGGCATCAGCAGCCGCAACTACAGCGACATTCTCAAAGCCATCGAGGAGAACGGCTACGACGTTTTTACGCGCCGGGCCTACCGCTCGCTCTACCAGAAACTGAGCACCCTGCCGTCGATCTGGCTCAAAACCATGATCCCGGTCTGAGCCGCCCTCACATAACCCGTTATTTTTTTATCACTTCAGAGAACCAGCATGTCCACACCAGAACAGAAGAACCAGCAGAACGACCAGTCACCCGCGCTTTCGCTCAACGACCAGATGAAGCGCCGCTTCGAGGAGCGCGCGCACCTCGCCGAAGCTGGCATCGAGCCGTATCCCTATAAATTCGACGTTACAACCACCTCGAAAGCGATCATCGACAGCTTCACGGACGAAAATCCCGAGGACGTCTCGGTCGCCGGGCGCATCATGGCGATCCGCAAGATGGGCAAGGCGTCTTTCATCCATATTCAGGACTCGGTTGGACGCATCCAGATTTACCTCAAAAAGGACGAGGTCGGCGAAGCATCGTACAACACCTTCAAACTGCTCGACATCGGCGACATAGTTGGCGTCAGCGGCTTCACCTTCAGGACGAAAACCGGCGAAATTTCGGTGCACGCCCGGCAGTTCGAGCTGCTCTCCAAGTCGCTCCGCCCGATTCCGATCGCCAAGGAGAAAGAGGTGGATGGTCAGAAGGTGATTTACGACGCTTTCAGCGACCGCGAGCTGCGCTATCGCCAGCGCTACGTCGATCTGATCGTCAACCCCGAAGTGCGCGGCACCTTCATTAAAAGGACGAAGATCGTCGCCCTGATGCGAAACTACTTCGCCTCGAACGGCTGGCTTGAAGTAGAAACGCCGATCCTCCAGCCGATCTACGGCGGCGCGGCGGCGCGTCCCTTCACGACGCACCACAACGCGCTCGACATGGAGCTGTACCTGCGCATTGCCAACGAGCTGTACCTCAAACGCCTGATCGTGGGCGGCTTCGACGGCGTGTACGAATTCGCCAAGGATTTCCGCAACGAGGGCATCGACCGCTTCCACAACCCCGAGTTCACCCAGGTCGAGCTGTACGTCGCCTACAAGGATTACGTCTGGATGATGGAGCTGGTCGAAGATTTACTGCACAAAGCGTGTCTGGAAGTCAACGACAAGGATTCGACCGTCTTCCTCGGCAACGAGATCAACCTGAAGCCGCCGTTCCGCCGCCTCACCATCGCCGATTCGATCAAGGAGTTCACCGGCATGGAGATTCGCGGCAAATCGGAAGCGCAGCTTCGCGACATCGCCAAGGATTTGGGACTCGAACTCGACCCGAAAATCAGCAGCGGCAAGATCATCGATGAAATCTTCGGCGAATTCGTCGAGCCGAAGCTCATCCAGCCGACCTTCATCACCGATTATCCGGAGGAGATGTCGCCACTCGCCAAGAAGCACCGCAGCGAACCGGGCCTCGTCGAGCGCTTCGAGCTGATCGTCGGCGGCAAGGAGGTGTGCAACTCCTTCTCCGAGCTGAACGACCCGGTCATCCAGCGCGAACGCCTCGAAGAACAGGCCCGCCTGCGCCAGCGCGGCGACGACGAAGCGATGATCGTGGACGAGGATTTCCTCCGCGCCCTCGAATACGGCATGCCCCCCTGCGCCGGCCTCGGCATCGGCATCGACCGCATGGTGATGCTCCTCACCGGCGAAGACTCCATCCGCGACGTGATTTTCTTCCCGCACATGAAGCCGGAGTGAGGCGCGGATTGACGAATTGCAATGCAAAAGCCCCGGCGCTGATGAAGTGCCGGGGCTTTTTTTTGTTGGAGAGGAATCTTAAGAAATGAAACCTTTGTTGATGGATGCCGAAAAAAGTCATTTATCAACCAGCATCTCAGAACTCAGCCTCTTTGTCATTCTGAACGAAGTGAAGAATCCAGTTTCTGGAAATCACCATTAAGTGGATAATTTATTAGACGTTACGAGAAATTTCTGGATTCTTCGCCCGACTTCGTCAGACTCAGAATGACAGACAAAAGTTAGCAATAATCAATTGTTTGGTTCTTTTTGAGACAGCCTCTGTACGAAATTCTTGAACTTGCAATCAGCCATGCATCCCCTTAAATTGACACCCGATGAAAACGCAGAAAAAAACAATCCCTGAATTCAAGAGTGAACAGGAAGAACGCGAATTCTGGGCCACAAATGACACATCGGAATTCATTGATTGGGAAAACACTCAAAGAGCCATTTTTCCAGACCTGAAACCGACAATGAAAACCATTTCATTGCGTCTCCCGGAAACGATGCTCAACCGCCTCAAAGTACTGGCAAACGAACGCGATGTTCCCTACCAGTCATTGATGAAAATGTTTCTCAAGGAACGAATTGATCGTGAATATGAGCCGAAACAGGGTAAGATGTGATACAGCATAACGTTAAAAAGCATAAAAAAGATGAATTTCGAAGGACTTTCACTAAGTCATGCCGCTTAGTGAGGAAAACTCCATCCGTGACTTCATCTTCTTCCCGCACATGAAGCCGAAATGAGGCGAGAATTCGGCGGACTGAAGTGCAGTGATGTTGCGAAAAAAAATATTATCATACATTCTTTATTCAGACAGTTTTGGAAGAAACGAAATATCCATATAGTATTTTTTTGGATTTCCTTGTTCTATAAACACTTTGATCAATGTATTGCCGATATATTTTGTCGGATCAAACCAGAGATTATCACTTGTAAATATATGAATACTTGACGTGGTCGGATCCTGCCACTGGGTATGAATTCTGAAAGGATGTCTATCGTTGACACCGTAGTTATTATTGAGTTCAACGCTCATCAGATCAGTTTCAATAGCTCTGCCATTTTTTCTCAAGTATTCTCTCTCACGCAACTTCAACCTGCTCTTATAGATAATAGTTGCACCAAAGGCGATCATCCCGACACCCGTAAAAAACAAACCTATAATGATGAATCTTTCAATCTTTATATCTGATTTAATTTTGGCGGCATATGGCTCTGACTCAAGATAGAGAATTTCCACTTTTTGGTCTTTGGCGTACATTGGTGGATTGGCTCCTGAGGCAGAAACAAATTCGATAACGTGTCCATTTTTATCGGTAAATTGAACAACAGGGTGATATGTCAATGATGTATCACCATCAGAATCCGTAGAGCGATGCAGGGTAAGCCTCACAACAACGCCCTTCGCGGAAACTGCTTTTGCGAGAAAAGAGAGCGCATCTTTGTATAAAATCCACGAGAGCGTTACCGTCCCGAAACCCATAAATATAAGTACAATGATAAGATATTTAATCGTAACATCAGCCTTCGTTTTATTCTGATTTAGAAACGATATAGCTGAATTTGAAATAAAACCATTCGGGGCATTGCTGGTATTCTTTTTCATGGAACCTCCATGTTCATTATTATTTATAAGCCATTCTGAAGAAAATCTTTTTTCTTGCAAGTTGTATTTCGACCATCAGAATGTTATCGATGGGACTGAGGCCAAAAACTTTCATCTCTAACTCTTTAGTAATCATAACGCAACGTTGTTCCATTCTCACAAAAAAACTCATCACTGATTACAAAGCTAAAAGTAACAAAAAATCAAGAGACACAACCAAGCCCGGACGCACAAAGCACACATAATCCCTGGATGAGGCTATGTTCGCTTGAGATTTAAAAAATCACTGAAATTACGAGCGAGTCCAGATCAAGCCGCCGAAGGGTCCAGTCTTAAGCGTGGCGTGGAATTTGTCGCCGTTAATCGTATTCAGTGAAATTACCAGCCGCCTGATTTGCAGCTCGACCAGGCTTTTTTATAGGCTTTTCTCTTCATGAATCGCTTCAGGCACACTCAAAGCACAAAATCAAATCCGAAACCGAAATTGTCCCACAATATCACGCCGTGAGCAGTAGGATGATCTCTTCTGGCGTCGAGACGAGCCTTGCTGCGCCGGTGGCGATGAGTTCTTCGCCGGGGCGGTAGCCCCAGGTTACACCGAGGGGGTACATTCCGGCGGCGTTGGCGGTTTTCATGTCCACACCGCTGTCGCCGACGTAGAGAATCGAGGCTGGCTCGACGCCGAGTTCCTGCGCCACGAGCAGCGCTCCGGTCGGGTCGGGTTTGGCTGCGATGCCTTCGCGGAAGCCCATGATGACGTCGAATTTCCACGGCGCGAGCAGCTCTTCGGCGCACTGGCGGGTGAAGCGGTCTGGCTTGTTGGAGAGGATCGCCTTTTTCAGCCCCAGCCGGTCGATGGCGTCGAGCAGCCCGGCGATGCCGTCGTAGGGGCGCGAGCTGTCGTTC
>CAIUQW010000326.1 GCA_903901395.1 uncultured Chlorobiales bacterium
AAAAATCTACCGTCAAGATAAGAAATTATCGCTACACCGGCAGGAGGAGGGTTGAGTGAATCGGTGGATCGGACAGCGCGAACAAAAAACGGGAGCCTTGCCCCCGTTTTTTGCTGATATGAAGCGGTAAAGCTTATTTGCTCAGGCTGACCATGTAGGCCACGGCGTTGCCGACCTGAGCCTCGGTCAGTTTCGCGTTGCCGCCTTTTGCAGGCATCCAGTTTTTTGGGCCTTTGTAGCCCTTGACCGAGTTTGCGACCATGGCGTCCATGCCTTTGGCAATGTGAGGCGCCCATGCAGCTTTATCACCAACTTTGGGAGAGCCCATCATGCCGGTCTTGTGGCACATGGCGCAGTTTGCATCATAGACGCTTTTGCCAGCGGCTGCAATGTAGTTGGCAGCGAAAGCGTTGCCGGAAACGAGCAGGGCGGCGCCGACGAGGGCGGCTGAAACGAAACGGGACATAGAATTTTTCTCCGTTGAGAGTTGTGGTTTTTGATGAATAATCGATGCTAAAAAATAGTTGCGTATTTGACCTAATGTAAGAAATTATCGTTACATGGGCAGGAGGAGGGATGAAGGAACCGGCGGATCGGATGGCGCGAACAAAAAACGGGAGCCAGGCCCCCGTTTTTTGCTGCTATGAAACGTCAAGCTTACTTGCTCTTGCTGATCATGTAAGCCACGGCATCGCCGACCTGCTGATTGGTCAGTTTCACGTTGCCGCCTTTTGCAGGCATCTGGCCTTTGGCGCCCTTGAAGCCAGCGATCGACCTGGCGACCATGCCATCCATGCCGGTGGCTTTGAAACGAGCTGCCCATACGGCTTTATCGCCGACTTTGGGAGCGCCCATCATGCCGCCTTTGTGGCAGCTTGCGCAGTTTGCGTTATAAACGCTGGCGCCAGCGTCAGCGTTGTAGGCAGCAAAAGCGTTGCCGGAAACGAGCAGAGCAGCGCCGACGAGGGCAGCGGAAACGAAACGTGACATAAATATTTCTCCGTTGAATTGTTATGGTAGAAGGTATATAACTGAATGACTATTTACAGACCCACATTTTATCATTTTAGGCGCTGACCTCCAAATGATTTCAGAGCGTGGCGGGCAGTGGATAATGATGAACCGAAGGCATCGCTCAGGTTGTCCACACATGTCCACTTCGTTCACATCTTCCCCTGAAAAGCCGAAGGCCCGGCAATACCGGGCCTCCTGCGGAAAAAAGCGCTCGCTTATTTCGAGATGCTCATCATGTATTTGGCGGCGTTGGTGAGCTGCTCGTCGGTCAGGGCGGCATTGCCGCCTTTGGCGGGCATGCCGTTCAGGCCGTTGATCGTGTTCTTGATCACGGTCTCTTCGCCTTTGGCGATACGTGGCGCCCAGGCAGCTTTGTCGCCCGGCTTCGGAGCGCCCATCATGCCAGCATCGTGGCAGGCGTTGCATCCCCCTTCATAAACGGTCTTGCCAGCCGCAAGCGCCGGATCGGTAGGAGTTGCTGCCGGGGCCGGAGCTGCGGCGGGCGCGGGGGCTTCCGTCTTGGGCTGCTCAGCCTTTTCGGCCTTGTCGAGTTCTTTGGCTAATTCGGCTGGCGGTTTTTCCAGGCCGCATCCGCCGAGAAAAATGAGTCCGGTCACGAACAGTGGCAGAAAACGTTTCATGTCTCTCTCCTTGAAATTATCGGTGTTGTCGTTAGATATTTTCCTTTAAAAAAATCGAAACGGATTTTAATCATATTTCAATTCCCCTCAAAACGCTTTCAGGCGTTACGCATTGTTTCGAGCTGCTTCTTGAGGTCGTTTCGTGACAGGCGGTAGAGATGGGTGTAAAAGAGGTTGAAGAAGAGCACAGCCGCGTTGATGCCCGGCGCTTCAATGCCGCGCCGGAGCGCGTTGCCGATGTTGAACACCTTGCGGGTGAGGTCGGAATAGCTTTCGATGAACTCCGGCAGCGGAATGTTTTTCGGACGGTAGAGCATCTCCTGGCCGAAGGTGTAGCGGAATGAAGTGATGTCGTCGGGATCGAAAAGCAGCCGCCCCTCCTCGCGCAGGCGGTCGAACACCTTCGTGCCGGGAATGGGCCGGAGCGTGTTGATGCCCGGCACGTCGAGACGCGTGTCGGCGATGAAATCGAGGATGGCTCGCGGCGTCTGGAGCGTGTCGCCATCGAGGCCGTAGATGAAGCTTCCGTAAAGGCTTATGCCGCTCTGGCGGATTGCCCGGATGTTACCCGCAAGCTCCCCTGCGCGGTTCTGCGTCTTCTTGTGCGCATTGCGGCTCGACGGCTCGATACTCTCGATGCCCACCAGCAGGGCGCGGCAGCCGGAGCGGGCAAAGGTTTCGAGCAGCTCTGGTTGCTGGCCGAGAGCGGTGGTCGCCTGACCGAACCATTTGATACCGAGCGGAATCAATCGCCTGAACAGCTCCCGCGCAAAGAGCGGATCGCCGTTGATGGAGTCATCGACGAAAAAGAAGATGCGCCTGTCGTCTTCGCTGAAACGCCGCACTTCATCGACGATATGTTCGATTTTGCGTTGGCGCAGTACTCGCCCGTTGAGCACGTGCACGTTGCAGAAGTCGCACTTATTCGGGCAACCCCGCCCGGTCTGGATGATGATTGTGGTGAAATAGCGGCTTTTCTTCAGGAAAACGCGGCTGACCGGACGGTGAAGCTGCAAATCCGGTGGTGCGGCGGCGCGATACTCTGCCTTGAGCGCTCCGGCAACGAGGTCTTCGAGCGCGTCACGCCAAAAGTCGTCCGCTTCGCCATGCACAAGACAGTCGGCATGGGTCCGGCATGAATCGGGAAACATGGTGACGTGCGGCCCGCCGAGCACCACCGGAATGCAACGACGCCGAAGCTTGTCGGCCAGAGCGAACGCCTTCGAGGCCATGCCGGTCTGAACGCTGATGCCGACAAGGTCCCACTGGCGGTCGAAGGGAAACTCCTCGAAACGCAGATCGCAAAGCGTCTGCTCGACGCCGTCCACTTGAATCGAGGCGAGGATCATGAGCGCAAGCGGCGGAATGGCGAACTGCGTGCGTTTGATGAGGTTCCGGACGCCGTTGTCGAGCCATCGCTTCACGCCGGAGGGTTCGCTGTCGCCGTAAAGCGAGCGAGCACCATCGACACCGCTGTCGGAGGGAAGAAAGACCAGGGCGACCTGCTTGTTCCGCGCCATGAGGCTCACCAGTCGGGTTGATTCCGCTCCGAGGGCTTCGTCGGCAGCGGCTTGTAATATTTGCGCATCTGTCGAGCCTCCTCCTGCCGGGCATTTTCAAGGATCAGCCGCGAGACTGCGCCGCCCCCATCCTGCCCGTTGCCATCCGGAGCGCTGCCGCCCTGTGGAGCCGGAGCTGGTGGCGGCGGCTGATGGCGCTGGATGGCCCGCAAGACGATTTCGTAGTTGATTCTCGCGTCGGTGTTCTGGGGATTGTCGAGAAGCGCACGGCGGTAGCAGGAGAGTGCCTTGTCGAGCAACTCCTCCTGGCCCGCACCCTTGCGGATCGCGAAAGCCTCCATCGCCAGAGCGTTCCCCTGGTTATATCCAGCCGTCCTGCTGAGGTCGGCATTGCCGGGCGGAAGGGTCGCGAACTGCTCCGCCGCGCGACTGTAATGCTTTATGCCGTATTCGGCGCAGGCGAGATTGAAGGATGCTTCGCATCGCAGATAACCAGCCGGGTAGCGGTCGAGCAACTGCCGGTACTGCCGCGCCGCGCCGACATACTGCCCGCTCTGGGCCTGCCGGTTCGCACTCCGGAACAGGTTGTACTGTTCGAGGTTCGACTTGACCGCATCGAAAGAAAAAAGCGCGATCAGTAACATCAGTGCTCGTTGCATGGCAGCTTTTTCCTGAATTTAGTCAGCCGTGCCCGGTCATTCGACGAATCAGCCGGATATTACGCTCCGAGAAACGCCCGCTGAACGGCGCTGACACCCGCGCCCGTTTCGAAAGGAATCTTCAGCATTCTGAGCGTACGTTCCAGGCCACCAACCATGGTCAGCATGTCGAGTTCGTCGTAGTAGCCGAGGTGCGAAATGCGGAAAATCTTTCCGGCATAGCGATCCTGCCCGGCGGCGACGGTAATGCCGTTTTTTAACTTCAGCGTGTTGTTGAACGTCCGCCACTCCGCCCCTTCTGGCAGCCAGACTGCCGTCACGGCGTACGAAGGCGAGCTGCTGAACAGCTTCATGCCGAGCGCCTGGCAACCGACGCGGCACGCTCCGGCCAGCGCTTCGTGGCGCTTCCACACATTCTCGATTCCCTCGGCGCGAAGCATCTGCAGCGCTTCGTCGAGGCCGATGATGAGCGACACCGCGGGAGTGAACGGCGTGTCGTTACCGACATGAGCCGTCAGGGCCTTTTTCAGGCTCAGATAGTACTGCTGCTGGTGCTTCTGGTTGTTGATGATGTCCTGCGCCCGCTCCGAAACGGCCACCAGCGCGAGGCCCGGCGGCATCATCAAACCTTTCTGCGAGCCGGTGATGCAGATGTCCGCGCCCCAGTCGTCGAAGTGAAACTCGTGTGCGCCGATAGCCGTGATGCCATCGACGAGAATCAGTGCGTCCGACTTCTCGCGAATCGCCGCGCAAAGCGCCTTCACGTCGGAGGCGGTGCCGGTGGAGGTCTCCGAGTGGGTGATGCAGACGCCGAGAGCGTCGGGATGCTTGTCGAGCAGCTCGCCGATGCGCTCCGGCGAAATCGCCGTGCCCCACTCGAC
>CAIUQW010000327.1 GCA_903901395.1 uncultured Chlorobiales bacterium
CATCAACTCGCAAGATAATAAATCTGAACGCGATAACGCAGAACGGAGCCATTTCTTGCCGGTGCTCCGTCCATGCGCAGAAACATCGGTATCATGCAGGCTGTTGCGGTTCCACCACGAACATCTCGCCCTATTCATTTATGTGAAATGAGAACGGATTGTATTACATTGAGGTAAAAATTGCGCTGCGGCTGTTCCAGCAGGTTCATGACGCGGTTCATCACGGATATTCGATTATCTTTTCAACACATAAATATTTGACCATTATGGCAAACGAATCTGGAAACATCGGCGTCTTTGGCGATCTCTTCACCGCCGTTGGCGACCTTGCCCAGCAGGCTGTGGACATGGCTGGCAGCGCCCTCAAAACCGCTACCGACACCGTTCAGCCGGTGACCAACGCCTGCGTGCAGCTCTGCACCACCAGCATCAACTCGGCAACGCAGGTCGTCGAAGGCGTGACCAAGACCATCACCACCGCGATCGCGCCGAAGCAGTAAGATGCTCATGCGGTTTCGCAACGACGGAGCCAAAAGAGAGTGAAACACGAAGCCCTTTACGCCACGAGGTTGTAAAGGGCTTCCATATTTGGGACGGACCTGAAGCGCCATGCTTTTCAGAGCTGGCATGACCGGCCCGGTTCGACCGATTTCAGCGCGGCGACGAGCTGGCTCAACTCCCTGTTATAGAGATCGTTGTCATGCTCCCAGCCGTAAAACGACGGGATGAAATTTTTCCGCAGCTCCCTGCCGAGATTGCGTCCGCTCTCCTGATCGGTCAAATCCCACTCGTCGAGCTTGCTCTCCCTGACCAGGCTGACCGGAAAGAGGAGTCGCTGACCCTCTCGCAACTCTCGCTGCACCCCTTTGATCACCGTGTTTTTCGTCCACTCCCCCTTCATGCTCGCTTCGGAAACGATCAGCACCATTTTTTCGCAGCACTGATTGGTTCGGTCGATATGCTGGTCGAGATAGCGATTGCTTTTGAGCGTGTCCGGGCAAAGCCAGCAGCGGATGCCCTGCGACTGCAAATCGGCGTACAGACGCTCGACAAACTTTTTGTCGCGGGTGCTGTGACTGATGATGCACGACAGGTAATCGAGCGGTTTGCCGGAGATGGCGCGGACATGGGCGATCATCTCCTCCGGAACGCCGCAGCCACGCATGAAAGCGTCGGAGAGCTGCCCCCGCGAGCGGTACAGGGTACTGATGCTGATTTCCGACGGCCCACGGTGGTTGATGGCTTCGAGGCCCTTGACCTTCCGGAGATCGAGATTCATGAAGCTGGTGTGAAAGGTCTCCGCCCCGGCGAGGTTGGCCATGTTCAGCTCCGCGCCCCTGAAGTTGGCCAGGCAGAGATTCGCGTCGCCGAGGCTGGCGTCGCAGAGGTTCGCGCCCGTGAAGTCAACGCCGCAGAGATTGGCCCCCGTCAGATTCGCCCCGCTCAGGTTCGCCATGCTGAAATCCGCGCCGCTCAGATTGGCCCCCTTGAGATTGGTCCAGCGAAGCCTGGCCTCGCCAAAATTGGCCTCGCTGAGATCGGCCTCGCTCAGGTCGGCTTCGCTCAGGTCGGCCTCGCTCAGGTCAGCCTCGTGCAGATTGGCGTGATGCAGGTTCGCGTCACGCAGATCGGCCTCGTGCAGGTTTGCCTCATGCAGATCGGCATCGTGCAGGTCGGCGCCGATAAGATCGGCCTCGTCGAGTTTTGTGTCGTGCAGATCGGCATCTCCGACATTGGCCATGCTCAACGCCACGCCGGAGAGATCGGCCCAGCTCAGGTGCGCCTCGCGCATGTCGCACTCGTTGAGGTTGGCGCAATTGAGGCGTGACTGGGTGAGAATCGCCCCTTTCAGATTGGCGTGGTTGAGGTCGGTCATCGAAAGATTCGCCCCCTCCAGAATCGCGCCGCTGATGTCGGCCCTGACCAGACTCGCCCCACTGATGTCGGCATTCGACAGATCGGTCTCGCGCAAATCCGCGCCCGCGAAGTTCGCGCCGTTCAGCTTCGCGTCGCGGAAACTCACCTTTCCGAGGTTCGCGCCGCTGAAATTGGCCGCTTTGAAGCTCGCGCCGCTCAGGTCGGCGCCCGAAAGATCGAGTTCCCGGAAGTCCCGCTTGTTGAACTCCACGGCTTCATCGGGATGCTCTTTGCGATAGCGATTCCACTCAGGAACCGATCTGAGCAGCAGTTCGAGAGCCTCGGTGGTTTTCGCCTGCGGATTGGCGGCTCCGGCTTGCAGGTCAGGTTTTGGCTCTTTTTTGTTCATGGAAGTCGGAATAAAATTTTAACTATGAAGCGGCGTTCTGTGAGAAACAACCTGCGAAAGGTTGACTGGGCGAGCGGCTTGCGATCGTATTCGATTGACGAATGACGCATTCTGACGCCTGAAATATAGCAACACTATGCGGACTTGCCCTTGCCCGTCGCGCTGGCGAACAGAAATCACTTCTTATCTAAACACTGCAACTGCATGAAAACGTTTTCATATCTGACGAAAACAGGCTCGCCGCGCTCGATTTACTGCGTCGGCAAAAACTACCCGGATC
>CAIUQW010000328.1 GCA_903901395.1 uncultured Chlorobiales bacterium
ATCTCCTTGCGCGGCGGCGTGGCGGTGTAGCCGGTGATGACGATTTCGTCGATCCCAGCCGCATCAGCGGTGCGGAACATCGCGCCGACGTTCCACATGCTGCGGATGTTGTGCAAGACAAGCGTCACCGGATGGCGAGCCGAAGTTGCATAGGCATCGGGCGCGAGCCGCCCCATCTCCGCGCCCGCCAACTGCCTGAAATCCGCCATCTCAGAGCGTTTTCAGCAGCTCCAGCAGGCGGTCGTTCTCCTCTTTGAGACCGACGTTGAAGCGCAGGCAGTTCGCCATGAGCGGATAACCCGAGACGTTGCGCACCAGCACCCCGGCGTTTTTCAGCTTTTTGAACACCTCGGTGGCGTTGGCGACGCGGATGATCAGGAAGTTGGTGTCACTCTCGAACATCTCGATGCCGGGTATTCCGGCCAGCGCCGCCTCGATGCGCTGCCGCTCGGCGAGGATGTACTGCACGGCGTCGGTCACGAGCGAGTAGTTTTCGAGTATGGCCATGAGCGTAATTTCCGCCAGGCGGCTCGACGCGAAGGGAATCTTTGGCTTGGAAATTTCAGCCATCAGCGCGGGATTGGCTATCGCGAAACCGATGCGCATTCCGGCCAGGGCGAGCGCCTTGGACATGGTGCGCAGCACGATCACATTCGGATAGCGGTCGATCAGGTCGAGCGCCGAACGCTCGCGCGAGAACTCAACATAGGCCTCATCGACAAGCACGATGGCGTCCGCCGCCTCGACGATGCGCTCGATCTCCTCGTGCGAGAGCGACTTGCTGGTCGGGTTGTTCGGCGTGGAGAGCACGATGAAATCGACCTGCTCGCGCCCGGCCACTTCGATGATCGCATCTACGTCGAACGACAGATCGTCACGCATCGGCGCATCGACCACCTCGGCCTGCTGAAGACGCGCGAGCTTGTCGTAGAGCGAGAACGACGGCTCGGGAATCAGCACTTTGCGCCCCGCGCCGAGGCACGCCATGAAAATGGTATAGAGCATCTCGTTCGAGCCGTTGCTCATGATCACCGACTCCGGCGACACGCCGAGGAAGGATGCATAGGCAGCCATGCCGCGATAGGGCAGAATGTCGGGGTAGCGATTCCACGGCTCCTGGCGGAACTGGTCGAGAATCTTCTCCTTGAGCCACGAGGGCAGGTCGAAGGGGTTCTCGTTCTGGTTCAGCTTGACCTCGGCCTCCTGGCCGCCCTCGACTTTGTAGGTCTCGATATGCTCCAGGGCAGGATTGAGCATGGCCCTGAACTCTCTTTTCATGTTGCCTGATTTAACGGTTTTCGACGTCGTAAGAATGTGCGCCATAATAACTCTGGCTATGACACCATCCAAGAAACGATTTTTTGCATTTTTCGTAAAAAAAAACTGGACAGGGAATTTTTTTTCACTACATTAAAACAGGACAAAAATTATCCACTTTATTCAAAACACAAGGAGCTACCATGATAGAGATCAAGAAAACCCCGCTGGACCTGATCGACGACATATACAGCCTTGCCTACTGGATGACCGGCAGCGAAAAGGCATCGAGCGATCTTGTGAGCACCACCTGCCTGAACGCGGATTTGAAGGCGTCGGAAACCGAAGTTCTGAAGACTTTCCGTGAATGTTATATCGATGCGTACGGGCAGAATGCCGATCTCGATATTCACGAAACCGCTGAAAACGCTGGTGGCCTGATCGACTCACTGAGGCAGTGGACTGCCGACATCAAGCTTTCTGTGCTCCTCTCCGAGCTGACCGGCATGAGGCACGCGCAGATTTCCGACATCATCGGAAAGCCGGTCGATACGGTCAGACTCTGGCTCTTCTGGGGCCGCAAGTTCTTCGCGCACGACAATCTCATGAGAGCTTCCGCCTGAATTTTCTCCTCATACTCCTCGGTAAAGGGCCGGTCTTGGGAGGGACTGGCCTTTTGCTTTTCCCCGCAGCCGGAGGTATATTTTTTCGACTCTCAACCATTTGACCTTTTTGCATGATCATCATTACCGGCGGCGCGGGATTCATCGGCAGCGCCATGCTCTGGGAACTCAATCGCAACGGCATCGAACAGGTGCTCATCGTCGATGACCTCGGCAAGGCATCCGAGGGGAAATGGCTCAATCTCCGGGGCCTCCGCTACGCCGACTTCATCCACAAGGACGACCTCCCCGCCCTGCTCGATCACGACCGGCTTCCGAAGATCGAGGCCGTCATCCACATGGGCGCCATCAGCTCCACCACCGAACAGGACGCCAACCTCCTTCTGCGCAACAACTTCGAATACTCGAAAATGCTCGCCAAATGGTGCGCCATAAAGGATGCTCGTTTCATCTACGCCTCCAGCGCGGCCACCTTCGGCGATGGCTCCGAGGGGTACAGCGACGGCATCGAAGCGCTCGACCGGCTCAGGCCGCTGAACATGTACGGCTACTCGAAGCACCTCTTCGACGGCTGGGCGCTGCGCAACGGCATCCTCGAAAAAGCGGCGGGCCTCAAGTTCTTCAACGTTTACGGCCCGAACGAGTACCACAAGGATGACATGACCAGCGTCGTCTACAAGGCCTTCAACCAGATCGGCGAAACCGGCTCTGTGCGACTCTTCAGATCGCATCGTCCCGATTACGCCGACGGCGAGCAGATGCGCGATTTCGTCTATGTGAAGGATTGCACCCGGATCATGCAATGGCTCATCGAAACCCCGTCGGCGACCGGCCTCTTCAACATCGGCACCGGCCAGGCGCGAAGCTTCAGGGATCTGGTGACGGCGACCTTCGAGGCGATGAAGCGGCCCGTCAGCATCGAGTTTATCGATATGCCCGAAACGATTCGGGACAAATACCAGTATTATACCTGTGCAGACTGCAACCGCCTCCGGCAGGCTGGCTACGACGGGTGGATGACGCCGCTCGAAGAGGGGGTGAAGGATTACGTCGAGAACTACCTCAGCAAACCAATCCCGCATCTGGATACGTCGGCACTTGGAGCGTAATATCAAACCAGGAAAACCTTTGACTGAAAAAACGATCGAATTCGAGGGAATCGAGCCTGTCATCATTTTCGGGCCGTACGACAGCTATCTGAAAAAAGTTCGTGAAGCGTTCCCAGACATTCGAATCAATGCGCGTGGCGCGAAAATCACCATCGGCGGCGACGAACCCGATCTGACCGCCATCGAAAAGATTTTCAGGGAGATGATCTTCCTCGCCGACCAGCACGGCGAAGTGCTCGAAAACGACGTCACCGCCCTCGTCAGCCTGGCGCTCTCGCCGGTCTCCCGCCCTGCGGCCGCCCTTGCCGGTGACAAGGACGTAATCGTCGAAACGAAAGATTACGTCGTCAAGGCCAAAACCGACGGCCAGCGCCGGATGGTTGCCGAAGCGCGAACCAACGACATCGTTTTCGCCATCGGCCCGGCGGGCACAGGAAAAACCTACACGGCAGTGGCCATCGCGGTGGCCGCGTGGAAAGCGAAAACCATCAAGCGCATCGTGCTGGCCCGTCCGGCGGTCGAGGCGGGCGAAAGCCTCGGCTTCCTGCCCGGCGACCTCGCCCAGAAGATCGACCCGTATCTACGCCCGCTCTACGACGCGCTTCAGGACATGCTCACCGCCGAAAAGCTCAAGTTTCTCACCGAGCGCCGCGTCATCGAAATCGTGCCGCTCGCCTACATGCGCGGACGCACGCTGAACAACTCCTTCATCATCCTCGACGAAGCCCAGAACGCATCGAGCAAGCAGATGATGATGTGCCTGACCCGCCTCGGCGTCAACTCGAAAGCGATCATCACCGGCGACGTCACCCAGGTTGACCTTCCGAAAGAGATGGAATCGGGGCTGATGAACGCGCAAAAAATACTCAAGGGGATCAAGGGGATCAGCTTCGTCACTCTCGACAAATCGGACGTGGTGCGCCATCGCCTCGTCAAGGACATCATCGATGCCTACGAGCGCCACGAAGAGGGGTAGCGGAAAAGCGACCCGAAAGAAATGGAACTTTGATCGAGCGGTTCAGGTTTCTTGATAGTCAGAGCCGCGCCTCCCACGAAAATGAGCTGTTCATGACGGTGAAACAGAAAAGATGGCAAACTCTGATTCGTTACGGAAAGCCCTTTTCATCCACTATCAAACCAGAGAAACCATGGCACACCGTATTACTGAAGAATGCACCTACTGCGGAGCTTGCGAGCCCGAATGCCCGGTGAACGCGATCTCTGCTGGCGACTCCATATATGTTATCGATGAAGAAGTCTGCGTGGATTGCGTCGGCTATCACGACATCCCCGCCTGCGTCGATGTCTGCCCGGTCGATTGTATCTTCAAGGTATAAGCACCACCCATCAAAGCCCGCCGCCCAGAGAAATACCTCGCAGGACGGCGGGTCTGATCTTCAATGACTCTCATTCTGATCTTTTCGTTTCAAATATTTCAGCCCTTGTTGTTTTTCAGGCATGAAAAAAGCTTATATTGATTAGATTGATTGAAATTGTTCTTTTCTCTTTTCCTTAACTATCAAAGTACGTCATCAATATGGCACTTTATATCACCGACGAATGCACCTACTGCGGTGCTTGCGAACCCGATTGCCCGACCAATGCGATCTCCGCTGGTACCGAAATCTACGTTATCGATGCATCCCTTTGCAACGAATGCGAAGGCGTAGATGGTGGCGCGGCATGTGTTAACGTCTGCCCGGCAGAGTGCATCGTTCAGGGCTGATCCAACCTTCCCCGGTTTGTCAGATAAAAAAAGAGGCCTTTTGAAAGGCCTCTTTTTTTGTTGGTAGCAAAGGTCGCTGCTGGTTGAATTGGCATAAGCCTTTGCGAAGATACATCTCATCTCAGCATTCGTAATCCACCAGGCGCCTTTCGCTCGTTGCTCCGCCGATGAATGGCTTGAGCGCTTCATGTTCGGGGTGACGCTGGTAGGCTTCGAGGGCGGCGTTATCTGCAAATTCCGAATAGAGCACCACATCAGCCGAGGCGTTGGTCCGGCTGAAATCGAGACCAACCTCGATTGAAAGCAGCTCGGGAATCCTTCCTGCAAGCGCTTCGAGTTTCTCCTTGATGAGGCGGGCATTGACCTCTGCGCTGTTGCCGTGCGCCTCTGCTTTGAGACGCCACATCACGATATGCTTGACCATGAAATGATTTTTGCTGGGAGTTGACAGAAACTGCCGACGGAAAGAGGTCAGCTTGCTGACAAGGGCGTTTTACCGACGACCCGAAGCGCTTCGGCCTCGCCTCCGGGAACCAGGTCAAACGCCTGTATGAAGGCTTCAGGAACGCGCCGTGGACGACCTGACTCCGGATCGACGCACACCCAGTGCGTTTCGGCTCTGGCCAGCGCACGGCTTTGTCCCTCTTTTGTCAATAGATAGCGGCGAACCGACTGGCAATCTTTCACCCATTCGATCCAGGTGTGCAGGTCGAGACGTTCACCGGCAAATGCAGGCGTGAGATAGTCGATTGAATGGCGGCGCACGACCCAGATGGCACGATCCTGGCGATAACGGTCGAGCGTCCACCCTTCGGATGCGATATGCGCAGTGGCGACATCCTGCATCCAGCGAAGATATTCGATATTGTTGACATGCCCGTAGTCATCGATGGACGATTCCGGCACAGCAAAGGTATGGGTATAGACGCTTCTCAACAGCCGCTCCCGTCAGCCATGTGGAGAGCGATTTGGCCTTCTCGACATCGAAAGCTCCTCTTTCTTTCCGGTACGCTTCTTTTCGCTTTTCACGTCAGCGGTCGAATGCTTGAGACTCCCCTTCCGGGCCATTTTGATCGTTTGACGCTGCTTGCCGCTCGACTTGAGAACCACCTTGCGAGAGTCACCATTCTTCGCGGATTTGAGAGCAGTTCTGTTCTTGAGGTTGTGCTCCCTCACCTTTGCCAGCTGCTGCTTGCGGTTCTCACCTTTCTTTCCGGATTTGTACTCGATGGATTCGATATGACTTGCTGTTCCGTGCACTCTGATCGTTGTCAGTTCCTTCCCGCGAGCGTTG
>CAIUQW010000329.1 GCA_903901395.1 uncultured Chlorobiales bacterium
CGCCCGATGATCACGATCTTCAAATATTTCGGCACGAACTACGCCGCCACCAAGTTCGCCTTCTTCCGCAAGAATCCCGGCGACTCGATGATCGAGCCGATGCGGCAGTACATCCAGAGTAAAGGCGGACGAATCTTCATCGACGCCCGCCTTTCGCGCTTCGAGCTGAACGACGACCAGACGATCAAACGCGCCGTTCTCAGGGACGGACATACGATCACCGCCGACGCCTACATCTCGGCCATGCCGGTGCACACCGTCAAGAAGATCGTGCCGAACGAGTGGCTTCAGCACGACTACTTCCGCAACCTGCACCAGTTCGTCGGCAGCCCGGTGGCCAACTGCCAGCTCTGGTTCGACAAGAAGATCACCGACACCGACAACCTGATGTTCTCGCAAGGCACCACCTTCGCCACCTTCGCCGACGTCTCGCTCACCTGCCCGGACGACTTTCAGGCGGGCATGGGCACGGCGACCGGCGGCAGCGTGATGAGCCTCGTACTCGCGCCGGGCCACCAGCTCATGGGCCTGCCGAATGACGTAATTACGGAGATGGTGATGAAAGAGATTCACGATCGCTTCCCGATGTCGCGAGGCGCGAAGCTACTCAAGTCAACCATCGTCAAGATTCCCGAATCGGTCTACAAAGCCGTGCCGGACGTGGATCAGTACCGCCCCGACCAGGTCAGCCCGATCCGCAACTTCTTCCTCGCGGGCGACTACACCGACCAGCACTACCTCGCCTCGATGGAGGGCGCAGCGCTGAGCGGCCGCCAGGTGGCCGAAAAGCTGCACCAGCGCATGGGGCGGTAAATCGCCGGAATGCGATTCTTATTGTTATCGTAGGGACGGCTCTTGTGGCCGTCCTGCATTTATGACGTATCGCGACTCGCCGCGTAGGGGCGGGTTTTAAACCCGCCCCTACAATCGCAAATCTTATCGCGGACAACATCGACAACCACGCATGAAATCCCGAAATGACAAATTGCTGATCGTATTCTCGAAGAATCCCGTTGCCGGGCGGGTCAAGACGAGGCTTGCCAGCGCGATTGGCAATGACGAAGCGCTGCGGATTTACGAGCAACTGCGGGAGCTGACACGCCAGGCTGTGGTCGGGGTTGCCGCCACGAAAGTCATCAGCTATGCCGACTTCATTCCCGAGTCAGACCTGCTCCTGACCGGCGACACGGAAGCGTGGCTCCAGCAGGGGCGCGACCTCGGCGAGCGGATGCACAATGCTTTCGTCAAAGGCTTCTCGCTTGGCTTCAGCCGCGTCGCGCTCATCGGCACCGATTGCTCTGAGATTACGCCATTCATCCTCGATCTCGCGTTTCAAAAGCTTGATGAGAGTGATGTAGTGCTCGGCCCGGCGCGTGACGGCGGCTTTTATCTCTCCGCCATGAAGCGCCCCTTCCCGGAGCTGTTCCTGAACCGGAGATGGAGCACGTCGAGCGTGCTGAACGACTCGCAACGTATCATCCGTGAACATGCAAGGACGTGCGACCTGCTCCCGGCGCTCTCGGACATCGACACCTTCGACGACCTTAAAGCAAGCGGCTTATGGACACAGGAAAGCGACTGAGCATCATCATTCCCGCCTGGAACGAGGAGGCCGGAATCGCCCACACGCTCGAAACGCTCCTTGGGCTGACGGCGGGACGCGATGACTCTGAATTCATCGTCAGCGTCTCGGGTGACGACCGCACCGAAGTGATTGCCCGAACCTATCCCGTCATCGTCTGCCGCTCCGAAAAAGGGCGCGCCGTGCAGATGAACAGCGGCGCGAAAATTGCGTCAGGCGAAGTGCTGTACTTTCTGCACGCCGACACCACTCCCCCGCCCTCGTTTTGCGACAACATTCTCGCCGCCATCGGGCGCGGCGAAGAGGCCGGGTGCTTCCGCATGACCTTCGACGATCCCGACTGGCTCATGCAGCTCTACGGCTGGTTCACGCAATTCCCGCTCCAAGTTTGCCGCGGCGGCGACCAGTCCCTTTTCATCACGAAAGCGCTATTCGGGAAGATCGGTGGATTCGACGAGCGAATGCTGATCATGGAGGACATCGAAATAATCGAGCGCATCCAGCGCCACGCCGAATTCCACATCCTCGACTCGACGGTCGTCACCTCAGCACGGAAGTATCACGCCAACGGCGCAATCCGCCTGCAAGCCATCTTCGGTACGATCCACCTCATGTACGCACTCGGCTTCAGTCAGGAGGATATTCAGAAATTTTACCGTGACTCGATCCGGTAAAAAAACCTGCCGCGCAAAGCCACGTCTCTATCGCTTCATACTCACGTACGACACGATTTTTTGATTTATATCGCTATATTTAAAGCATAATAATTCCATCAGGAGCGCCGCTCCACAAGGATAACTTTTTACGTAATTCTCTTCAAACTGAACCATTATGGCTAACGAAGAAACCAACAAACCCGCCTTTAACAACCCAACCATCTCCGCAATACGCGCCGCCCGCGTTTCCGGACGCTTCGCCCCCTCAATCCACCTCAAATATCCCCCCCGATAAAAAGTCGCCAGCGATTCAAAAAACGCCCTGGCCTCCGGCTCTTGCCCCAGCGCAGCCTCAATATCCTCCGGCAGTTGGCCCGCCTGCGGACCTTCCGGCGACAGAATCACTTCCACCGTATCCCCCGGCTGCACGCCGGTATCGCGCCGCCAGGCATCTCCAAGAATCAAACACAATTGATTCTCTTGCACCCCAAGCGCGCCCCGGATCGCGTGCCCATTCACCGACCCTATAATATGATGGCGCTGCTTCTTGCCCCATTCCTGGTCCGCGTCAAAGGGTAATGCAATCACCACCCTGGATTGAGACTTAATCACAATGGCCGTAAAACGCTGCTCTGTCATGCTTGTAATCCCGTGTTAAAACAACCAGTAGAACAGACCTTTGAGCAAAATCGCGTATACCCGGTAGGGTTTCGGGCCAACGATATCCGTGCCATTAATAAACACCGTGGGCGTGCCGTAAAAATTGGTGCGCACAATTTCTTCCATCTGAGCCTGCACCACCGTTTCAGTTGCCGGATCAGCCGCGCAGGCCGCCACCGCCTCGCCATCCAGCCCCAGGTCTTTCATCGCCGGGATCAGGAATTCC
>CAIUQW010000330.1 GCA_903901395.1 uncultured Chlorobiales bacterium
CGATCTGTACAGCGCGAAAAAAATCAACGAACGGCTGAATTTTTCGCAGGATCATACGGATGTCAGTTCACTTTACCTCGACCGCGGCTACCTGTCGTTCAGGGCGCAGATGGAAGAAAAGGTGGTGCAGCCGAACCAGATCGACCTGGTCATCACGCTCACTGAGGGCGATCCGTTCACCCTGAACGTCATCAACATCAAGGGAAACACCAAAACGAAGGATCACGTCATCCGGCGCGAACTCTACACCGTTCCGGGCGACACCTTCAGTCGGCAGAACGTCGTCAGAAGCATCAGGGAGCTCTCCATGCTCAACTACTTCGACCCTGAAACGCTGACGCCCGACATCCAGCCGAACCAGAAGGACAACACGGTCGACCTGACCTACAACGTCACCGAACGGCAGACCGATACCTTCAATGCCGCCATCGGCTACAGCGCGTCGAGCGGCGGCACGGGTTCGCTTGGTCTGACCTTCAACAACTTCTCGCTGGGCGACATTTTCAATCCTTCAGCATACCGCCCGCTTCCTCATGGCGATGGTCAGAAACTCGCGCTCCAGTGGCAGTTCGGCTCGAACAACTACCGGACGCTTTCACTCTCGGTGAGCGACCCCTGGGCGTTCGGCACCCATACCTCGATGGGCTTCACCGCATTCAAAACGAGGCAGAGCTACGACCTGACCACAGCCAGCGACACCACCACGACGAGAACGATCGATCAGTACGGAGCCAACGTCTCCATCGGTCGAAGGCTCACCTGGCCTGACGACTACTTCGCTGTCAGCTGGCGGCTTGGCTATCTGCATACCAGGGGCGGTTTCGTGAGCTTCCTCAACGAGACGAACGCTCCGGATCAGGCCGAGGAGTTTTCGATCTCCCAGACCATCAGCAGAAACAGCATCGACAACCCGATCTATCCGCGGCATGGGAGCAAGAATGTGCTCACCGCTGAACTGGCTGGCGGCGTGTTGCCCGGAACGATCAACTTCTACAAGATGATCGGTACTTCAAGCTGGTTTTTCCCGGTATCCCCTGTATCGCGCAACCTGGTCGTCAACGTCGCCGCGCAGCAGGGATACCTCGACACCTTCAGCAAGGAGGACTATATCCCCTACACGAACTACTTCTATATGGGTGGCAGCGGCATGTCTTCCTTGCCGACCATTCCGCTCAGAGGCTATCCTGACCACAGCCTTGGCCAGAAGTTCGATGGCGAAACCGACCTCTATGGCGGCAAAATCTACTCTAAATTCACGACCGAGCTTCGCTATCCGCTGACCCTGAATCCATCGGCCAGCATCTATGCTCTCGTGTTTGCCGAAGCGGGTAATCTCTGGGCCAGCGGTTCAACCTTTGACCTGACCGATCTGAAAAAATCGGCTGGCGTCGGCCTGAGGCTCTATCTGCCGATTATCGGCCAGATCGGCATCGACTACGGGTACGGCTTTGACTCCATTCCGTCAGATCCAAACAAAAACTCCCAGGGCTGGAACTTCACCTTCTCGTTCGGGCAGCCTAACGACTGATCCATCGATTCCGCAAACGGAAAAAGCCATGATTTATTCGATGAAATCATGGCTTTTTTTATGATTCTGCAAGGCGCTGGCGGGCACTGTTCCGGTTTATGCCTCGCCTTCGCCGCTTTTGCGGATGCGTGAAAGCTCGTCCCGGATGCGTGCCGCCTCTTCGTAATCCTCATTGTTGATCGCTTCTTCGAGCTTCCTGTCGAGTTCCGCCGCAAGCGACTCCTCCGAGGCTGGTTGCGCACTCTCCTGTTGCTCGGCAGCTTCTTCAGCTGCGGCGTGCTCCTCTTCCTCTTTCTGCCGCTCCTCGACAATGCCGGCCTCGTTCATGATCTCTTCCGATACGTAAATGGGAGCGCTGAAACGTACCGCGATGGCGATGGCGTCGCTCGGTCTCGCGTCGATCTCATGGACAACGCCAGCCATCTCGCAGATTACTTTGGCGTAAAAAGTTTCGTTATGCAATTCGTCGATGAATACTTCGTTGACGTGAAGATCGAAGGCGTCGGCAACCTGCTTGAAGAGATCATGCGTGAACGGACGCGGCGGCTTGATGTTCTCGAGCTTGAGCGCGATAGCCTGCGCCTCGAATCCGCCAATGATGATCGGCAACTTGCGTTTGCCTTCA
>CAIUQW010000331.1 GCA_903901395.1 uncultured Chlorobiales bacterium
GTGATCTCGCTGGTGAACTTCTCGCCGTAAATCCTCGGCTCCCAGCGCAGCATCCGGCCCGGATCGGAAATCATCTTCCACGACGCGGCAACAGCGATGCGTATGCCCTGCTCGCGGGTCTTCATTTCGAGGAACATGAAGTTCCGCCCCCGCTCGATCTTTTCGAGCTGGAGGTGCTTGTATTGCTCGCGCGGAAAATAGCCCCGGTTATAGACATGGCCGTTCAACCCCGAAAGCACGCGGAGCTGGCCGGAAAAATTCCTCGGCGTGATCGTCACCCGCATGTAGCCCCGGTGGGGATCGTGCATGTAGACAAGACGCGAGGTTTCGAGCGTGAGGATTTTGCCTTGCGGATTCTTGAAGGTGGTGCGGCGGTGGAGGATGCCTTTGTGCATGTCGAGCGCCTGCTCATGCTCCAGCGCCTGACAGCATGACAGGCAGAACTTGTCCCCTTCATGCCAGACCGACACATCCGTCCACATCGGGCACTTCACCAGCTCCTCGACGTCGGCTTCCGACTTGTCGTAAATGCCCGCCAGATACATGCCGCCGCAATTGCCCGGCGGAAGTTCTTCGAGGCTGCCTCGGATATTGAGATAGCCATTGCCGATGGTCAGAAGGGTCTCATTGATCTGGATCGCCTTCGCCCCTTTGCGGAATCCCTTTTTTCGTAAAAGCCACTCTTCCGGTGACAACTCGAACAACGACTTCAGCTCATCCACCGGCCTGTCAGCGCCCGACAACAATACCCTGCTCATGACTCCTCCCCGGCCATCAGGCCCTTTGCATTCCAATCGAACGAAAGACCTTCACTCTGGACGACCTTCATCGCCCTGAGCTTTAAATAACAAAGTGAGCGAGTTTGAAAGTTCACCTTTTCTCAAACCGGCATTTTGAGAGAAATTTTCAACAATTTTCGAGCCGGATTGGCCGTACAGAGGATTCCCGGCGCGGGGCGGATGTGGTTTGAGGCTGATTTTTTCTTATGTTACGTGAACATAGCAGGCTAACCAACCTCTCAAGTCTATACCCAATTGGAGCAAAATATCTATAAACAGTGCCCTGTTTGCGGCTTTCCGCTGACCCAGCAGAATGCGATATGCCCCAGATGCGGCAACGACATTCTTGAAGACATCAACACCCTCGACGAGCAGAACCAGGACAAGCACAGCCGGATCATCGAGGAGAAAAAGGCCGACTGGTACATCCGGTGCCTGGCGGAAAATCTCGATAAAGGCAAGTCGCCGGTCGTGACCTTCCCGAACGATTACACCGGCCCGATGCACTCGGGCTTCCGCAACCGCCTCTCCCCCGCCGAACAGGAGGCTCTGGCCACGTCGCGAGCCGTGCTTTTGCGAGACCCGCAGAAACGGCACAACTGGTTCAAGGCACTCGGCCACGACTGGAAAGAGGTGGTGCGCCATACGCTGAAAATTCAAAGCGATCCGTCGGACGATGAGCTGCTCGGATTCCTCAACACCACGAGCGTCCGGTGCGACAACATGCGCATCCACAACCTCGCGCCGGTCAGCCTGCTTGAAAACCTGCAACAACTGCGGTGCGACGAAACGCCGGTCGAAAGCCTCGAACCGTTGCGGAACCTGCGGAACCTCAAGCGCATCTACGCTTTCGATTGCGACTTCACCTCGCTCGACCCGTTGCGCGACATTGTTTCGCTGAAACTGCTCTGGATTTCAAGTACCGAGGTGAGCGACCTCGAACCAGTCAGTAAGCTGATCAATCTCGAAGAGCTATACTGCTCCGAGACGATGGTGAACGACCTTTCGCCGCTCAGCGGCCTCGTCAATCTCGAAAAGCTGAGCTGTTACAAAACCGAGATCACCTCCATCGAGCCGCTCAGGAACCTGAAAAATCTCTCTGAACTCGGCATCAACAGCACCGGCGTCAGCTCGCTTGAACCGCTGGCCGGGCTGGAAAATCTCGAATACCTCCGTTGCAGCCGCACGCCAATCACGAGCCTCGAACCGCTGCGAAACCTGACGGCGCTCAAGGAGCTGAGCCTCGAACAGACCGCCATCTACACCCTCGAACCGCTCTCGGGCCTTCAGGAACTGGAGGAGCTGAGCATCACCGGCACGCTCGTCGATTCGATAGCGCCGCTGATGGATCTGATGAGCCTGGAAAAACTGGAGCTGTCAGCAGGCCGAATCCCGCAATCCGAACTCGACCGCTTTATGCAACTCAACCCGGCGTGCGAAGTGGTGATAAAGCACTGATATTTTTGAGGATTGGGGACAGGAAATGCAATGGGGATGATGGCTGGATTGAGTTGCTGTCATCCCCTTTTTTTGTTGGAATGATTTCTTTCTCACCGAAATGGCTGAGTTTTTGATAATGGGATTGCTTTATACACTATGATTTAACGCCTTGGATCATGCGCAGGTGAGGCAAAACGTATATGCATTCATGAAAGTTGACAACAAAAAGATAGTCTGAATGTACACGAATGTACTGTGCGAACAAAAAAAGTTGGAATAAATTCCGATGGACGATATTTTGCTACATTGATTGAGAAGAACCGGCAATATATGCTTGAAGGTCGGTGCCGGTATGCGGTTCAATCAGTATCAGAAATCATTATCTGAAGCGGCAGCCGGTTAATTGCAGTTATTTTTCGCCAAAACAGACCATATGTAAAGGGGCGATCATAATCAAATCGCTTGGTTCTGGTTGTGATCAGCCCGAGAAAGCTCCATTCATTGCTTGACGGTTCTTTAACTCTAAATTTTACAACCATGTTAGAGCTAATCAAAGAAATACCGGGGCCAACGTTTTTTACATTGTATGTAATTGTTGCTTTTTTTATCATTCTTTATGCAAGAATATATACAGAAATTGAAAGTAGTAGTGAGATACAAATACCAGAGCCATCACAACTTTCTCCTCTGGATATTGCATTATTGTATAACGGCGTCAATGGAGCGATATTGGTTTCTGTTTTTAATTTGTGGAGAAAAAAGAAAATTAATATAAACTCAAAGTATATTTTTTTTGGTTTCAAATATATTGTTGAGATTTCAAAATTGTCATCCGATATGGCTGGACTGAATGAAGTCGAGAAAATAATTCTTGAAAAAACGGATTCAAAAATATTGTACAATAAATTTTTTTTAGCACATTCAACAAAAGAAATTAAGGCTGCTTCACAACAACGCAAGAAAAATCTCGAAAGATTAAAACTCTTGCCTGATGATGATATGAAAAAAATTATTGGGAAACTTTTCTCTTATTGACGGCTTTTCTTTTACTGTTTGGGGGTACAAAATTATTGCTTGGACTTTCCAGGGGAAAGCCTGTCTTTTTTCTTGTTATCGCAATGGTCATTTCTATTCTTTTCTTAAAGAAGTATCTCACGCCAACTCAAACAGCATTGGGAAAAAAATTTATTGCGGCTTCGGCCCAAAGATTCGAATGGCTTAAACGTAGTCAAGATAGCTCATTGTTGACAGATGATAATGTTTTGTATGGCGTGGCATTGTTCGGCGTTACAGCATTTTTGGGTTCATCGTTAGCTCCTGCTCTTCATAATCTGATTTATCTTGATCGATATTCTGATGCAAGTTTTGGCAGTGGGGGTGGCGGTGGTGATGGTGGGGGCGGCAGTGGTGGTGGAGGCGGCGGTGGATGCGGCGGATGCGGCGGTTGTGGCGGCGGATGAGAGTGATATAACTGATTCACGATATGGTGCCCGACCAATTCAATTTTCAATGGCATATAACCGAGGCTTGTAATTATCGTTGCAGGCATTGCTACCAGGATAGTCATCTCGATGACGGAGTTGATTATCCTGGTATGCTTTTCTTCTATAAAAAGCTGGAAGATTTTGTCCTGCATTGTAATAACGGCCTGAAAACAGTTGATGCGCATATAAATTTCACAGGAGGAGAGCCCTTTATGAAAAACGGCCTTCTCGATTTATTGGATGTTGTCAGGAATAATCGCCTGTTTTCCTTTGGAATTTTATCTAATGGTTTTCTTTTGCCCGAAAGTGATTTGCTCAGGCTGAAGGCGCTCAATCCACGATTTATACAACTAAGCCTCGATGGAAGTGAATCGATTCATGATTCAATAAGAGGCAAAGGTTCTTTCAAAGAGGTGATACGGGCAATCAAGGCTTATCAGGCTTTGAAAATCCAGGTTATGTTGTCTTTTACGGCAAATGCGCAAAATTATCACTCTTTTTCTGAGGTTGTCCGAATCGCCAGAAAGTATAAAGTCCATAAACTATGGACAGACCGCTATCTCCCAACCGGGCGCAATGATGATCTGGCTTTGAGTTCTGTACAGGTAAAGGAGTTTTTTGAACATATTCTAAAAGAGCAAAATAACAAGTTCGCTTCTCGTTTTTCAAAAACCATTATTTCATCGAGTCGTTCACTGCAATTTCTTGTAACTGGTGGTCAACCATATCATTGTTCAGCCGGTTCCACATTATTGGCAATAATGCCAAATGGAGATGTTTTTCCATGCAGAAGATTGCCAATTAAAATCGGTAATCTGCGTGCTGACAGCTTGATCGAAATCTATCAAAACAATGCTGTTCTAAAAGAGTTGAGGCACAATGAAAAGCTCGACGAAAAGTGCAAGCATTGCTTTTACGCTAAAACGTGTGCAGGTGGATTAAAATGTTTGTCTTTTGCTGATTCTGGAGACTATAATAAAAAAGACCCTCATTGCTGGCTCTGAAAATTTTGTATGGAGCTTGTGCTCTCGGTGAGTGTTTCTGAGTAGTTGTTTTGTGTGGCCACAAGCGTCAACACCCTCGAACCGCTCTCGGCCCTTCAAGAATTGGAGGAGTTGAGCATCATCGGCACGCTCGTCGATTCGATAGCGCCGCTGATGGATCTTATGAGCCTGGAAAAACTGGAGCTGTCAGCAGGCCGAATCCCGCAATCCGAACTCGACCGCTTCATGCAACTCAACCCAGCGTGCGAGGTGATCATCAAGCACTGAGATTTTTAAGGATTGGGGACAGGAAATGCAACGGGGATGATGGCTGGTTTGAGATGCCGTCATCGCCGTTTTTTTTCTGTGTCGAAAGAGAGATCGAAACCGAACGGCATCTTCAGAAAAGATCAGTGAGGTGAAATGGGTTGGATAGGTAACTATGCCTTTTTACGCGAAGGCAACTTCTTCGGCTTGCAAAGATTCTTTTTCTTTTTCGAAACCCTCGCGCATTTCTCGCAAATATATTTCGGCTTTGAAACTGTTTCCACAATGGCGGCAAAGTTATCATCGATTTCCTTCTTGCCAAGCTGGCAGAGTTTATGATCTAATTTCATATGAATGTGAACATATTTTACATCAATAAGCTTATACAATAAATGTATTCAATATATAAAAAACTTATTTGGCATCATCAAATTAGCCATCATTATTATATAATTATTTATTCATAGGTAACCCCGAAATTTGTCCAAAAAATATCAGGCAAATCATCACCAACAAATTTATTCTTCCATAAAACCCTAGTCACATCTATACCACCACCATCAAGCGAAACATTTTCTAATCCAACAACACCAATAGCATGAACAACAATCTCGTTATTTATATAAGTAGCCATAAATGAATTAACATCTCGATCTATTTGATCAAACAAACCTTCTTTTGCCTCATCACCATATGAGTCTATGTATTCATATGAATCAAATAAAAAATGAAAAGAATTATCCTGTACTCCCTCCTGTATATGATTCTCATGATCACAAACTGAACACACCTCTACTACATCACCCCATGCTTCATTGTATTTTGTTGGAGTTTTACTAAAAACTAAAACATTATAAAGAAAACCATCGCAATGAGGTTCTTTGCATTTTACTTTTTTTTGCAAACACTTAATCTGAGCTGATTCAAGATTTCGTAGCTTCTCAAATTCAGCATCAAATTGAGTAACAATTTTTGGCTCTCCAGAAACAACCATAATATTCTCAAA
>CAIUQW010000332.1 GCA_903901395.1 uncultured Chlorobiales bacterium
AATTTCAATACGTCGCCGGAACCTCCCAGTCCTTACGCCGACCTCGAAAAAAAGTACCGCAAGAACAAATTCAACAAGACTCGCGTCAACGCCCCGACCGGTCTTTACGGTACTCACGGCCTGGTCCCGGTCACCGGAGCCGCGCCTGCCGCAAAAAAATTTCAGAAGAAAAGAAACAAGCCTGCCGTTGCGCCAAAATCTTTCAAGGCGCCGAACGGAAACAGGAATGCCTGAACCGTCCGTCACCGGAAGAGTCTGGCCCGTGTTTCTTCTGATGGATCGCAAGGGATTTTCTCTTTTCCCAGATCCATCGAGCTGCAAGACAGCAAAGCTCCTCAACCTGTTCTTATGACCTTTGAAATTCAGGCTCATCGCGGAGCCAGGGCGTTTTTTCCTGAAAACACCCTCCAGGCATTTTGTAAGGCGGCTGATCTCGGTTGCCGCGTGATTGAACTCGATCTCAATGTTTCCAGAGACCTCCGGCTGGTCGTGTCGCACGATCCGTGGGTGAACCTTCCTGTTGGCGAAGAAGCCTCGAAGCGTTTTCTCTACTTGATGAATTACGAGGAGATTTCGTGCTTCGATTGCGGCGAACCGTCGCCCGATTTTCCGCGCCAGCAGCGCGTCGAGGCGGTTCGTCCCGAACTGGCCGATGTGTTCCGCACGGTGGAGGCGCATCTGCGCGATGCCGGACGCATTGGAGAGATGACCTACAATCTCGAAGTGAAGTCGTGGCCTGAGCGCGACGACGTGGCGCATCCGCCACCGGAGGAGTACGCCGCGCTGGTGCTCCGCGAGATAGCGGCATCGGGTCTGGAGCGCCGTGTGCGCCTTCAGTCGTTCGATGCCCGCATCGTTGCCGAGGCGAAACGCCTCATGCCTGATCTTTGCTATGGACTGCTGGTCGAAGATCGCGCGGCGTTCGACAGCTTTCCTGCCAGTCCCGGTTTCGTGCCGGAGTATGTGAATCCCCGGCACGATCTCGTCGATGAGGCGCTCGTGTCGCGGCTGCACGGACTTGGCGCGAAGGTGGTGGTCTGGACGGTCAACCGGCCTGAAGAGATGCTTCGCTTGAAACGCATTGGAGTGGATGGCCTCATCACCGATCTTCCCGAAATCGCCCTGCATCTGCCCGGACTCGATGGCGCATGAGGCCGCCCGGCCTCCGCAATATCAGAGCTTTGAGAGTTCAGCGATGATCCGGGCGGCGTTGCGGCTCATTATATCGAGCTTTTCCGCTGACGCTTCGCCCGGCGCGTAGAGCGCGTGGTCGATGGCGGAGAGCAATGCCGTCACCTCCGCGATGGTTTGCGCCTTCACCTTTTTCTCCTTCAGCAATTCGCCAAGCTCTTTCGAGGTCAGCCCCAAAGGATTCTGTATGCCGGTTTTTTTGATCGCCTCATACAGTTCGTTGCGTATCGAGGCCGGAGTTTTTTTTCTCGCGGACGGCTGAGGCGCGGGAGTGGACGTTGCTGTGGGCTTTGAGGAGTTGACCGCTTCCGGGTTGTTTTGTGATGTCGCATGTCGCTTGTACCGCTTCATGTAGCGGATGTGCAGGCCGAAGATGAGCGCCAGAACGGCGATGGACATGAGCGCGATGATAGCATTGACCAGAGTTTCCGCCAGTTCGTCGCCATCACGCGGTGCAGTCACGGTAGAAATTGGCGGTGGCGGTGGCTGTTGCGGCTGGGGCTGGGGCACAGCTGCCTGTCCGGCGATGACTTTGATCGCGATGGCGTTTGAGGCGATGGTTTCGTAACGCCCGGTTTCGGGATCGAAGGCGGTCAGCTTGACCGGCACGAAGCGGAATTCGCCCTCTTTCGAGGCCGTCAGGGTAATTTTGGTGCTGATCGATGAGATACCTCCCTTTTCCGACGGCATGACTGGCGGCGTGGCCGAGACTTCGCGCTGCATCCCCTCCGGCAGCATCACCGTCAGCGGAGGCGGCGTATCGAGGTTGCCCTTGCCGCTGATCGTGACGGAAAGAGTCAGCGGTTCGCCGGTATGCGCCGAGCTGCTTTCCGGTGAAACCGCGAGGGTGAAATGGCCTACGGCTCCGCTGAAGCTGGCGGGGGCGGGCTTGGGGAGCGCTCGCGCCTGAAGCGTGGCTGTCGGCGCGGTTACGATGCTCTCGACGTCGTTACGGCTGTCGAGCGACGCCTGTCCGCTTTGCGGCACGAGGCAACGCAGGCGGTAGTTCGTGACCGAAAGCCTGCCGCTCTGCAATGGCACCAGCCGGAGCTGCTTGATCACCGCTTTTCTGACAAGTACCCCCTCTTTCGTGACTGGAGCGCTGTCGATGTAGTTTTCCGGCGCTATTTCCCGCGCCCATATGCCGGGATGCTCCGGCTGGCCTTTGTCCTCGATCTGCGGCGCGGTGCCGCTGAAAAAGAGCGTGTAGGTCAACTTCACCTCCTGGCCGACCCACGGGCTGGCGTTGTCGAGCGACGCTTCGATGAAAAGCTTGCTGCCGGACGGAGATACTGCATTCGCCGCCTGAGCGTTCGATACCGTCAGCAGAAGCAGCAGCGGCAGCAGCAAGAGGTGAAATCGCCTGAACATCGGAGCCTATTTCATCAGCTCTTTGGAACGGGCGGCGGCGGCCTTGACCGTATCGACAAGCGCGGCACGAAGATCCCGCCGATCCATCTCCTTCAGTCCTGCTTCGGTGGTGCCGCCGGGCGTTGTCACCTCGCGAACCAGCTCTTCGGGGCTTTTGCGGCCCGACAGCACCATCTTCGCCGCGCCAAGCATCGTCTGGGCGGCCAGAAGCTGCGCGGTTTCGCGGTCGAGACCGCACGCTTCGCCACCCTCGGCAAGAGCATCGATGATGCGGAACATGTAGGCCGGGCCGCTTCCCGACACCGCCGTCGCCGCATCCATACCGCTCTCATCGACGATAGCGGTTTTGCCGATGGCGTTGAAGATGCGTTCGGCAATCAGAAGATCGTCGCCTGTGGCGTGGCTTCCTTTGCATAAAGCAGTCATCCCCTCGCCGACGAACGCCGGAGTGTTCGGCATCACGCGGATGACGCGCGCGCCGTCGGGGCAGTTCGACTCGATGAAGCCGGTCGATATTCCCGCCGCCACGCTGACGATGAGATGCTGCGCGTGCAGCGCGGGCTTCAGCTCCGCGAGCACCTCGGCCACCTGGTAGGGCTTGACGGCAATGATGATCACCTCCGCGTCCCGCGCGAGGCTTTCGACTGACTCCTCGGCATTGACGCCAAATTGCAGGGAGACGGAGCGCAGGGAATCAGCGCTTTTATCGTAGCCGCTGAGCACCATTTGCGGATCGTGAGAGAGTCCGGAGATGAGCGCCTGGGCGATGCGTCCGGTGCCGATGAAACCTATGGAGAGACGAGTCATGAGAGTGGAGCTAAAGTGATAAGTTTTTCAGGAACCGGGTTTGCCTCGTTCCCGGATTTTCACGAAAAGAATGACGAAAAGCAGAAACATCGTGATTCCATTGGCGGCAATCATCGGGAGGCTTTGCTTCATGACGCCGTAGCAGAGCCACAGAAAAACGCCCGCCGTCATGGAGGCCGCCCAGGTCATGCTGACATCACGCGCCTGCCGTGTCCGAATCATCCGCAAAGCCTGAGGCAGAAAGGCGAAGGTTGTCAGAATGCCTGCAAGATAGCCGATGTATTCGGTTTCCATGGTCGAGTCCGGTCGCTGAGATCGTCATTGCATGTTAAAAATCTACCGTCAAGATAAGAAATTATCGCTACACCGGCAGGAGGAGGGTTGAGTGAATCGGCGGATCGGATGGCGC
>CAIUQW010000333.1 GCA_903901395.1 uncultured Chlorobiales bacterium
CAATTTCTTTCTGATTGAAGAAATGATCGTGCCCGGCTCCTGCTACTGGAATACCGGTTTTGGCTTCGAGAAAGGTGAAGTGAATGGAGACCATGAGGGTTTGTCTACACTGAAAACACTGGGGAGGAATATGGCCTGGCTGCTGAAAGCCATTCATTGATTTTCATATCCAGTGCGCACATTATGGACGCCGAAATACAAGAGCATTGGCAGCGGTTCTACAAGGCGTGGGCGCCAAATACGATGAGTCGGTATCAGGCATGAAGCTATACGAAAAAGCGCTCCAACATCTGCCGGGCTATCGTGATAAGTCAATGGGGATCAAGACGTTACTCTCACCTCTCGATAAACACAAGGTACTTGTACCGCTCGCGCTCTGGATGGAGCAGGAGGTGAAGGTGAACGGTGCGGACACTGGCTCAGATGGTGCAGAGGTTACAAAAAGAGCCTCGCGTTTCCATTGCTTTCGTACAGAAATGACCGCAGGCGGACTGATTCAATCCGCCTTTCGGCCAGGTCAGCGTTCATCAAGACATTTCATCACCGCGCAATAAAATCCGTCGTCATGCGATTCGCCACTCAATCCTTGCGCTCGCCCTGCTCGCCGAGTATCGCGCCAAGTACCTCCGCGCTCTCTTTGCCATTGCTTCTGGCGATGTCGGTAATGGTCGCGGATGGGTTGTTCACGCTGATGCCTGCCGTTTTAAGACGCATGGTTAAAGCCTCCGGACGGCTTTTGACGACCTGCGCCACGGTTTCGAGCGAAGTTGCTTCAAGCGCCTGCGCGGCAGCCTTGGCGTTGCGTTTCTCGCCCTCCTCCTCTTCGCCGAACACCGGCAGCATCGAGCCGCCGGCAACGGCGAGAGCAATTCCTATAACGGCAAGCGCGGGTTTCCTTGAAAAATAGCCACTGAAGACCTTCCAGTGCGTGAGCATATGGAGCGCAATGCCGCCAAGCAGCAGCCAACTGAGCCACTTGTGCACCGGCTCGACAGCGCCGATTTCTACATCGAAAAAGATGAGGGTACCGGTAACCGCCGAAATGATAAAAGCTCCGGCGGCGACCGGCGTTGCGATGGATTTCAGAGTTGCGTTCATGGGTAATCGAATGTTTAAGCGTTGAATACAAAGACCTTACACGATGAAAAAGGTAAGGCGGCAACGCTTAAACGAAACTTAACCCGACATTAAAATTCTGTAAAAAATTCTGCCGGATGCGAGGAGGGTGTGTTCAGGGAAATCTGAGCTTGCAGGATAGCTTAAGTCATTCCTCTGATTTGTGTAAAGCAAGCGTTAATCACCGTATATCAGCTGGTTTCGCCTTTGATGCTCGAATGATTCGTCGCTTCCGTTGCGATAATACGGTTTTATTTTTACGCTTTGTGACCGGACAAACTCGGCGGTCGCAGCATCGGTTGCATCGGTGATGCGATACCCAAAATTTTCAGGAATGAGCGGTTTTGTTTTGTTGAGGTTGACATAGGTCAAGCCCGACTTCACTTCTCTGACGATGATTGGCGGATGCATGCACGGTTCACCGATCAACGGAGTCAGATACTTCGTCGAATCACTGCCGTTGCTGAACCGGACGCCGGAAATATCCGCGATAACCGAAGAGAGTTGAGCCAGCGTTGCGATCTCCTTTGTTTCAGACAATTTTCGATACCGATGGTAAAGATCAGGATATTTATTTATCGCCGCATCATTGAAATAGATGATAAATGGAATTCTTGCCATCTCATGGGTAAATCGGGCAGAGTCATGCCCCCTTGCAGTATAGACCGATTCTCCATGATCGGAGAGCATAATTAGCACCGTAGGCTTTTTCAGATTTTTGATACGATCAATCACTTGTGAAACAGTAAAATCAGCATATCTCATCGCGGAATCATATCCTTCGACTTGATCCTTTACGTCAGCATCAGATTCGGCAACTCTTCTCGATGCGTTAATCGTAAAATAGTTATCGACCGGTTTTCGAAACTCTTCAGGAATGTTATCAAGATATGGACCGTGTCCTGCATATGAATGCAGAAAAGTCACAACTGGCTGGCTGGCATCGCCATGATTTTTATCCAAAGCGAGTTGCTTCAGAAAAAATTCATGATCCCAGGGCTTTTTCAGTACAGTATCGTTATTTCCAAGAACACCGGTATTAACGCTGAATGTATTTTCAGCATTTCTGAAAATAATGGTTGATGTCTGATTCCACGTACCAGTCATTCCCTGGTTACATATCAGAATTGTTCGGAGGCCTGCCTTTCTGAGCATATCGACAAGTGAGAACCTTTTTCTCTGAGTGATTGGCAGAATATTTTCACTACGATCGACAGGAAAAGACAATGCTTCGAGCAATGATTTACTCGTATGCGTATGCGTCGAAAACACGTTATGATATACGAGAAGATTGCGATGTTCCCGGACCATTCTGCTTAAGTTTGGAGTCGTATTTCTTGGATAGCCATAGACCCCCATATCGAATACAGACAATGATTCGCCAATATAAACGATGACATCGATATTATTACCCGAACGGCAAACCGCAGGAATCTGATTGTTGAAATTATTTTTTGCTATTGCCAGTTCATTCGAATTTCGTATAAAAAGCCATACCGAATCCCTGAAAACCACGACAAGAGAGCATAATATCAATGCAGCAGAGATTATCGTCTGGATGAAATATCTCCGTTTTACAAATGCGGGCCTTTTCAGTATGCAATTTAACGGATAATAAGTTACTGTGGATACAAAAAGATATGCAATAAAATAGAGACAAGTATGAGGAACAGGTTTGATGGAGTGAATGATTGTGGATATCCAGAACAAAGCCTCGGCGTTATCGAATCCTCTTGTCTCATCTATGGAATCCATCCCCAGATTTCCAATGATCCAGGAGATCGATGGAACATAAAACAGCCACAGAACACCAGCAAGAAATGTTATTGCAGAAGAAATCCATTTGCGCCTGCTCAAAAGCATGACCGAAAGATACATCATGCCAACAAAAAACAGATTCTGAAAGAGCCTGATTTTTGATGCTATCTCAAGAATCTGTCCATCCATTATTGTTTAAAGGTAAATATCAGCATCATGGCAAACTCCCTGAATGGTGTTATCGGACAGCGAAATGTGCAGACCTGTAATGTTACAGATATTTTTCAGCTCACATGATCAGGATAAAAAATTGGCGATACAATAACAATGAAAAATATCAGTACAAAATTCAAAGGCTTGCAACTAATGAATATTATTAGTCTTAACGCCAATCATAAACATCGGCGAAAGAGTTATTTACCGATGCAGAAGCGGTCGAAAATCGTGTTGAGCACCTCTTCGTTGACTACTTTGCCGGTGATTTCGCCGACGTAGTCGAGGGCGCTGCGGAGTTCGAAGGCGATAAGTTCGGTTTCGGACTCGCGGGCGATGAGTTCGAAGGCGTTCTGCAGGGCGTCCGCGGCATTGCGCAAGGCTTCGTAGTGGCGCAGGCTGGTGACGAGCACGCTCGCTTCGTGCAGTTTGTTGAGGTTTTTGACCAGTGCGCCCATGTGCCGCTTGAGCGCGTCGATGCCGTCGCCCTTCAGCGCCGAGATACCGATGACCTCGGTGGCTGTTCCTGCAACGACGGCGTGGATCAGCGCTTCCGCATTGTCGGCGCGGTCGAGCTTGTTGGCGATGGTGAGGAATTTCGCTTCGGGATGCGCCGCCTTCAGCTCGCGGATTTCGGTGATTTCGTCGTCAAGCCGCTCCGTGCCGAGGTCGAGCAGATAGAGGATCAGGTCGGCTTCGGCCATCTTCATGCGGCTGCGGCGGATGCCTTCGTGCTCGATCTCCTCGCCCGCTTCGCGCAGCCCGGCGGTGTCGGTGAGGCGGAACATGGTTTTGTCGTGGATGAAGCACTCCTCGATGTAATCGCGCGTCGTGCCGGGCATGTGGCTGACAATGGCGCGTTCCTGCCCGAGTAACGTGTTGAGCAGCGTGGACTTACCGGCGTTCGGCCTGCCCGCGATAACCGTCGAGATCCCCTCGCTGACGAGCCGCCCGTGCTGGTAGGAGTCGATCAGCGCCGTCACCTCGCGCTGAAGCGCTTCGATCTGTGCGGTCAGTTCGGCGCGGCTCTGGAACTCGACATCCTCCTCGCTGAAGTCGAGTTCGAGTTCGATGAGCGCCCGCGAGCGGATGAGCTGCTCGCGCAGGCCGCCGAGCTTTTTCGAGAGATCGCCCTTCATCTGGCTGACCGCCGTGCGATAGGCGGACTCGGAGCGGGCGTGGATCATCTCGCCAATCGCCTCGGCCTGCAACAGGTCGATACGCCCGTTGAGGAAGGCGCGGCGTGTGAACTCTCCCGGCTCGGCGAGGCGGCAGCCGTTGTCGAGCATGAGCCGGAGCACGTGGCCGACCACCACCGGCCCGCCGTGGCAGGTGAACTCCACCATCTCCTCGGCGGTGAAGGAGCGCGGAGCACGGAACACGAGCGCGATCACCTCGTCCACCATCTCCTCGCCGTCGTAAAGCCGCCCGAAGTGCGCGGTGTATCCGGCGGCTTCGGCGAGCTTTTCGCTTCCGTGCGCCTTGCGGAAAACGCGGTCGGCAATATCGAGCACGCCCGCGCCGCTGATGCGCACAATGGCCAGCGCCCCGACGCCGACCGGCGTGGCGATGGCGGCGATGGGATGGCCGGGAACGGGCAGATGAAGATCGGAGGATGACATAAGTCGATACGATATTATGAGTTACAATGGACGGACGATCACGTCGCCGGGCAACATGCTGTCGGGCAGCTCGACGAGCGAGATGATCAGGTGGGCAAGATCGTCTGGCTGCATGAACTTTTTTGGCTCGATTCCGGCGTGGTCGAAAAATTCGGTCATCACCGAGCCGGGATTGACGCACGCCACGCGGATGCCGAAGTCGCGCAGCTCCTCCATGAGCGACTCGGAGAAGCCGTTGACCGCGAACTTCAAGGCGCAATAAGCCGTGCCGCCCTTGATGCCGCGCTTGCCCGCCACCGAGCCGACATTGACGATCATGCCACGCCCGGCAGCCTTCATCGACAGCACCACTTTGCGCGTACAGAGGAACATCGCGGTCAGATTGGTGTCGATCAGCCGCCGCCACTCGGCGGGATCGATCAGCTCGATGTCACGGAAAAAGCCGAATCCGGCGTTGTTGACAAGCAGCTCGACGCGCCCGCGCCCGGCCAGCACGGTGTCGAACGCCCGGTCGATCTCGGCTTCGATGGTCACATCGGTCTGCAACCACCGGAACCGCTCATGATCGAGCGCCGTCTCGCGGCGGCTGAGGCCGTACACTGAAGCCCCGGCATCGAGCAAAGCGCGGCAGACGGCGAGGCCGATGCCAGAGCTTGACCCGGTCACGACGGCGGTTGTTCCTGCAAGATTCATGGGATTGCGATTCCTTGATGACTGAAGATATTGGGCTGAAGCCCGGAATTACTTTTGAATTTTACACATACCCCGGACTGAAGACCGGGGCAATTATCACATCGCCAATTTAAACACATAGTAATTGCCCCGGCTTTTAAGCCGGGGAAGACTAACAAGACAAAACAAATCTGGGCTTTAGCCCAATCTCTTGTTGATATGGACTTGCGCCTTGCCTTTGTTGAAGCAATAGCCTCAATTATCAATAGTACGGATTCTCCAACCTAAATAGTAACTTTGGGCAAATCGCAACAAGCACCCGACATTATGACGCACGAAGCACCGCAATCCATCGACGCCCTCAAGCGCTCCATCCTCGATCACAACGCCGTCACGCCTGCCGAGCATTTCGAACGGGTGGTGAATCTGGTGCGGGTGCTGCGTTTGGAGTGTCCGTGGGATCGCAAGCAGACGCCGGAGTCGCTGGCCCATCTGTTGCTCGAAGAGAGTTACGAACTGGTGCACGCCATCGACACGGGCGACGACCCGGAGCTGAAAAAGGAGCTGGGCGACCTTTTCCTGCACGTCTGCTTTCAGGTGCTCTTGGCCGACGAGGCGAAGAAGTTCGCGTTTGTCGAGGTGTTCGAGGCGCTCTGCGAGAAACTCATCAGCCGCCATCCGCACGTCTTTGGCGACGTGAAGGCGGACACGGAGCAGGAGGTGCTCGGCAACTGGGAGAATCTCAAGATGAAGGAGGGGCGCAAGAGCCTGCTCGACGGCGTGCCGAAGGCGATGTCGGAGCTGCTGCGAGCCTACCGCGTGCAGAAAAAGGTGGCGGGCGTGGGCTTCGACTGGCCAAGCGACGCGGGGGTGCTCGACAAGCTGGTCGAGGAAATCGGCGAATTGCGCAATGCGCGGGACAAGCAGGAGCGCGAGGAGGAGTTCGGCGACCTGCTCTTCACCATCGTCAACTACAGCCGATTCATCGACACGAACCCCGAAGACGCCCTCCGCAAGGCGACCAACAAATTCATGGATCGCTTCCGCAAGGTCGAAGAGGCGGTGCTAATCTCCGGCAAAAGCTGGCCGGAGTTTTCCGCCGACGAGCTGGACGCGCTCTGGAACGAGGCGAAGAAACAGAGTTGACCGCTCAGACCGGCGCTCTGTCGTGACATACTTTCAGACGCACCTTACAGGAAAATCTACGGAATGCCGTCGCCGTCACGTCGCGACGTTTTCAGAATCTTCGACGCTTTTTGGAGGAGTCTCCTATCGTACTCATCGAGTCGTCGCGAGCGATTTCTGATTTTTTCGATTACCCGTTTACGGCCCATTCATCCGCCGATCCGCCCTAACTCCATTTTCTGAAGCAAGATAACAGCATATGTCGCGCATCATTTTTGCGTTGTCCATACCGTTGTCTGCTCCTGGATACTCCAGTCAAAGAGTGCATATCGTACGCATCCCGATTGAAACTCAGTGCATTATGGGTTAAATTTGCGTAATAGACAATGAAGCAAATTTCGATGATGAGACCAGAATAGAGAACCGTTCAGCGCACTCGAACGGCAGACCGAGCTGCTAAAAAAAGAGTGTTGACGCAAGCTGAATTCGACAGGAATAACACGAAGTTGTCGGAAAAAACACGATAGCGAATGAACAAGTATAACTGTCCATCCTGCAGCGCGCCGATCGCATTTCAATCCAGCCTCTCGGTCTATGCAGTCTGCGCATATTGCCGCTCCATGATCGTGCGTCATGATGTCGATGTGGAATCAATCGGAACCATGGCTGCGCTGCCCGACGATATGAGTCCGCTGCAAATCGGCACTACAGGTTCCTGCCAGGGACTTACCTTCAAAGTCATCGGACGGATGAAGATCGGATGGGCGGATGGCGTCTGGAACGAGTGGTTTCTCGACATGGACAAGGGCGCAAAAGGGTGGCTGGCGGAGGCCCAGGGGAGCTACGCGATCAGCGGCGAAATCGATCTCCGGCAGGAAAAAAGCATGAATGACCTGATTACCGCCCTGACCGCCCAGGAGGCGACAGGAGTGTACAAAAGTGCATCGGGCGACGCAGCGCTCGGCTCCACGATCGTGCTGGGAAACCAGCAGCTGAAAGTCGTGGATATCCGGCGCACCGTCTGCCTCGGCAGCGAAGGTGAATTGCCCTTCGTCGCTCCCGCCGGGCGTGAAACGCTCTCGGTCGATCTGTCGGGCAGCGACGGGGAGTTTTGCTGTATCGAACTGTTTGATGGCGCGCCGCGGGTCTATCTCGGCAGTTATGTCGAATGGGACGAGATGGGCTGCAAGAACCTCAGAGCGCTGGAGGGGTGGTGATGGAGGAGAACATGCAGGGCAATCCGTCCCCATCCGCGACAACCGCCGCGCCGCTTCCGGAGATGCCGAAAGGGAAGCCCAAGAGCTTCACCTGTCCGGCTTGCGGCGGCACGATCACGCTCAAGGCCGTCGGCATTACCATCAGCGCGGTATGCGCATACTGCTCTTCAGTGGTCGATGTCACGAATGAAAACTACCGGATCATCGAGACGGCGAATCAGAACACGCTAAAAACTCTCATCGATATTGGCTGCCGGGGAAAACTCAAGGGCATCGAATGGGAAGTCATCGGTTACATGCAAAAAACTGACGCTTCAGGCATCTATCCCTGGGATGAATACCTGCTCTACAACCCGTATTACGGATTCCGCTTCCTTGTGCAGGAATCGGGGCACTGGAATTTCGTGAAAGTCCTGAGAAAGGATGTCGCGGAGGCGGGTTTATCGAACGAGATATGGATGGAGGGCAAGAAATTCGCGATTTTTCTCAGAGGCGAAGGGGTCGTCCAATACGTCAAGGGCGAGTTCTACTGGCGAGTAAGGAAAGGCGAAAAAACAGTTGTAGCGGACTATATAGCGCCGCCCCGGATACTCAGCGTCGAGAAAAACGATGAGGAGATCAGCATCTCGCTTGGCGAGTATATGGAGCGGAATGAGATCGCCAGCGCCTTCGCCATCAAGGAGCAGATGCCTGAGAAGATCGGCGTGGCGTCCAACCAGCCAGCCCGAAATCAGAATCAATTTGGCAATATCCTGTTGATTGCCGCGACGGCATTTGCCCTTGTCTGCGGGATTCAGTACGCGACGGCCTCGATGGCGGACAATGCCGATGTGTACTCCAGCAATATTGCGGTTCGGCCCGAACAAAAAAATCAGACCATCACCTCCCCCGCCTTCAACATTCCGAAATCGGGCAATGTGCTGATCGCCTGTTCATCGCCGGTGGAGAATGACTGGGTGGAACTCGACATGTCACTGGTCAATGAACAAACCAATACGGCGTACGATCTGACGCAGGCCATCGAATATTATCACGGCTATGACGGCGGCGAATCGTGGAGCGAGGGCTCCCAATCCGCCGAATCCTTCATATCCACCGTTCCCGCAGGAACTTACCGGCTGTTGACGGATATGGATGCCGGGGCGTTGAACAGAAATATGCCGGTGTTTTTATCGATGCTCGTCAAGCGCGATGTCCCGGTCTGGTCGAACTTCTGGATCGCCTTGCTATCGGTACTCATCTACCCGATATATATGCTCGTCAGACGCTGGAGTTTCGAGAAAGATCGCTGGTCGGAGAGCGACTACATGCCGGCCATCTATCGTATCAACGAAGAAGAGGATTAGGAATAGCCATGCTGAAAACCTATACCGCCATTTGCCTCCTGATCGTCGTCCTGTTGTCGGTCGCCAACGTTCGGGGATACGTCTTTACCAGCCTGCTTTCGGGCGCGGTCAAAGCAGGCAGAACCGCCAATCATTATCATAAATAAGGAGAACCGCCATGAACCTCAACGATACAATCCAGATGAAATATGTGCTGGCCGCCCTGCTCTATTCAGGCATTGGCGTCCTGATCTATGTTCTGTGCTTTGTTCTTTTGGACTTGCTCACTCCGAAAGTGGCAATATGGAAAGAGCTGGTGGAAAAGCAGAACCTTGCGCTCTCGGTGTTCCTCGGAGCGGTCGCCATCGGCATAGCCGTGATCATCGCCTCCTCCATTCATGGCTAACCTTTCCGGGACACTGACTTGGCACGGCTCCTCCTTGTATCTGTTTTTGTCATCGCAACCTGCGGTCTGGTCTATGAGCTGATCGCAGGAACGCTCGCGAGCTACCTGCTGGGCGATTCAGTGACCCAGTTTTCCACGGTCATCGGCTGCTACCTGTTCGCGATGGGTATCGGCTCGTGGCTGACCCGTTACGTCACCAGAAACCTGCTCGGTTTTTTTATCAGCGTCGAAATCCTTGTCGGCCTGATCGGCGGCGCGTCCGCGGCGGTGCTCTTCGTGCTGTTCGAGCATGTCTACTCCTTCCGACTGCTGCTCTATTTCATCGTGACCCTGATCGGCATTTTGGTTGGATTCGAACTTCCACTGCTGCTGCAAATCCTGAAAGACCGGCTCGAATTCAAGGACCTCGTCTCGAAGGTATTCTCCTTCGATTATATCGGGGCGCTCTTCGCCTCCATCCTCTTTCCGATGGTGCTGGTGCCCCATCTCGGGCTGGTGAGATCGGGCTTTCTGTTCGGCATCCTCAACACGCTGGTCGCCCTCGTGGTGCTCTACGCGATCCGGGAGGAGATTCCGGCGAGCCGCATGCACAAGCTCTCCGCCGTGGTCACGCTCATAGCGCTCTGCATGGGCTTTGTCTGGTCGGAAAAAATCACCACCCTTTCGGAAACCAGCACCTACCAGGGCAACATCATCTACGCCCGGTCGTCGCCCTACCAGCGCATCGTGCTGACCAAGCAGGCTCAGGATCTGCGCCTCTATCTCAACGGGAACCTGCAATTCAGCTCGCAGGACGAGTACCGCTACCATGAAGCGCTGGTGCATCCGGTGATGAGCGCGGTGGCCAGTCCCCGCCGGGTGCTCATCATCGGCGGCGGCGACGGGCTGGCGTTGCGCGAAGTGCTGAAATATCCGGCGGTTGAGTCTGTCGTTCTGGTCGATCTCGACCCCGCCATGACGGAGCTGTTTTCAGGCAACGAAATGCTGCTGGCGCTGAACCAGAGATCGCTGCTCTCGCCAAAACTCACCATCCACAACCGCGACGCATTCCTGTGGCTCAAGGAGTTGCAGGCGAAGAGCGACAGGCCGCGTTTCGACGCCATCATCATCGATCTGCCCGACCCGTCGAACTTCTCCGTCGGCAAGCTCTACTCGGTCACCTTTTTCCGGCTGCTGCATACGGTGATGGAGAACAACAGCATCGCAGTGGTGCAGAGCACCTCGCCGCTCGTGGCGCGGAAATCGTTCTGGTGCGTGAACAAGACGCTCGAAGCCGCGGGCTTCTGCACCGCGCCCTATCACGCCTATGTGCCGTCGTTCGGCGAATGGGGCTATGTGATCGCCTCACGGCAACCCTACCGCCGCCCGGAGCGCTATCCCGAGGGGCTGCGATACGTCAGCGTCGAAACCGCAAACGAGATGTTTCACTTTCCGGCAGATATGGCTCGGGTGGAAACAAAAATCCAGCATCTCGACAATCAGGCGCTGATCCACTATTTCGACGACGAGTGGTCGAAATACCTGATCTATTAGCCGCCACAGGATAGACAGCCATGACGCTCACCCGGAGAAACTTCATCATCGGAAGCGCCGCCACCCTGTGCGTGGCGGGTCTCGTGGAGGCGCTCGGCCACTTCGGCCAGCCGAAAGCCGTGCCCGGCACCATTCCCGGCGCGAGCAGCGCAGTGGGCCACAAGCTCCGGGCGCAAAGCTTCCCCGCGCCGTCGCGGGAGGTGGAATGCGAGGTAGCCATCGTTGGCGGCGGCATCGCGGGGCTGGCGGCGGGCTACCATCTGCACAGGGCAGGGCTTCGCGATTTCCGCATACTGGAGCTGGAGCAGCAGCCTGGCGGCAACTCGATGAGCGGCAGGAACGAGGTCAGCGCCTATCCGTGGGGCGCGCATTACGTGCCACTCCTCACCGAAGAGGCCACGGAGGCGAGGCGGCTCTTCGAAGAGTTTGGCGTCATCACCGGCTATGACGAGGCGGGGCGTCCGCGCTACAACGAGTATTACCTCTGCGCCGATCCGCATGAACGGCTCTATCGCTATGGCCGCTGGCAGGATGGATTGATTCCGGCCCTCGGCGTCGGCGCGGAGGAGGAGGCGCAATACAAACGGTTTTTCGCCTTCATGGAGAGCCTGAAAAACCGCAAAGGGCGCGACGGCAAGCGCCTCTTCGCGATCCCGCTCGACGAAAGCTCGCAAGACCGCGAGTGGCTTGCGCTGGATAACCTCACCATGACCGAATGGATGAGCCGGGAGGGATACAGCTCGCCCAATCTGCACTGGTATGTAAACTACTGCTGCCGCGACGACTTCGGCACAACCTCCGCCGAAACCTCCGCATGGGCCGGGGTGCACTACTTCGCCTCCAGAAACGGCGTCGCGGCCAATGCCGACGCGGGCAACGTCATCACTTGGCCTGAAGGCAACGGCTGGCTGTCGGGCAAGCTCGCCGAGCCGATTGGCGACAAGATTACGACCGGAGCGCTGGTCTATGCCGTGACGGATCAAGGCGACCGCGTGACCGTCGATTACTGGGAGCCGAAGAGCCAGCGCTCCACCCGCGTCAACTGCCGCGCCGTCGTGGTGGCGACGCCGCATTTCGTGGCGTCACGCATCATCCGCTCGAAAACTTGGAGCTTCCCGGCGGAGGGTTTTTCCTATGCGCCGTGGGCGGTCGCCAACATCACCCTCTCGAAGCTCCCGGCAGGCAAAGGCGCGCCGCTGAGCTGGGACAACGTGGCCATGAACAGTAAGCTGCTCGGTTACGTTGTCGCCACGCATCAGCTGACGGAGATGAAGCCGCTGAAAACGGTGCTGACCTGCTACTGGCCGCTCACCCACCGCACCCCGGCGGAAGCGCGAGCGGAGGCGCTCCGGCGGAGTCCCGAGGAGTGGCGGCGCATCTTTCTCGACGAGCTGCTCAAGCTTCACCCCGAACTCGACGGACAGGTCGAGCGCGTCGATACGTGGCTGTGGGGACACGCCATGATCCGCCCGGCGCGAGGCTTTCTCTGGGGCGAAGCGCGGAAAGCGGCGCGCGAGCAGTGCCCGCCCATTTTCACCGCCCACTCCGACCTGAGCGGCATTTCGCTCTTCGAGGAGGCCTGTACGCATGGCGTCCGCGCGGCGCAAAACGTGCTTGCGCATCTCGGCATCGCATAGTCAAATCGCAACCGGAAGAGAGTCCATGAACACAACGCCCGAATCGTCAACCAGCGCCAGCATGACCCATGCCATACCACCCGGCAGGCATCTGCTTATAGATTTCTGGGGCGGAAAATATATACAGGACGAAGCCGCCATCGAAGACGCGATGCGCGACGCCGCGCGGGCCTGCGAAGCGACCGTGCTCGAAGTCCGGCTGCACTCCTTCGGCGCGGGGGGCGCTGACGCCACCGGCATCACCGGCGTCGCCATCCTCGCCGAATCCCACATCAGCATACACACCTGGCCCGAGCTCGACTATATCGCCCTCGACATCTTCGTCTGCGGGGAGCGCGATCCGCGCAAAGCCCTGAACCTCCTCAGATCGGTCTTTCAACCAACCCGGGAACGAATCATCGAATGCCACCGCGGCTCCGAAGAGCCAGTCGTGAAGGAAGGAGAGAGGCAAGTTTGATGGATCGTTTCCGGCAGACAAAGCCGTCTGCCTGATTGATGATGCGGCGACGCTTCTCCACGGATGCTTCTGCCCGACGAAGCGCTATCCGCGAGTTTCTCTGATCACTCCCCTTCTCGTCCTCTATCCCTCGCGCTCGCGATACGCTCACAATCACTCTGGCTCTGACGATATTGCCAGCAAATTTGTTGGCAATAATTTTGTCGGGATGATTTGTTTTGATAGTTTACCAACAAAAGCGTTGGCAAATAAATTGTTGGCACAAGCGGAAGGCGGGATTTATGGACAGAAAACTTCAGCAGGCTCAGGGAAACTGGGTTGTTGGCGAGCGGTTCTGGGGGCGTGAAAACGACATCGGGATTCTGACGCGCATGATCGATGATGGGGCGCACATTTCGATTGTCGCTCAACGGCGCATGGGCAAGACCAGCCTCATGAAAGAGCTGGCACGGCGGCTAAGCGACAGATATGTCTGCCTTTACCTCGATTTGCAAAAGGAGTCTGCTCCGCCGGATGCGGTGGCGGAACTCGCGCTTGTGCTCAATCCGCACAAGCCGCTATGGGAAAAGGGGAAAAAACTTTTTTCCAACCTCTGGCAGGGCGTGTCTGGCGGAGTCGAAGAGGTCAGTTATGGAGAAATTGGAATCAAGTTGAGGGCCGGACTCGATTCAGGCAACTGGATGGACAAGGGTGACGAGCTGTTCCGCATCCTCTCGAAATCGGAAAAACCGGTGCTGCTCATGATCGACGAGTTGCCGCTGATGGTGAATCGGATGTTGCGCGAAGGCGATGCGGGCATGACGCCGGAAAACATCAGGCAGGTTGACCGTTTCATGTCATGGCTGCGAAAAAACAGCACCGAGCATCAGGGCAAGGTGCGGATCATGCTCTCCGGCAGCATTGGCCTGGAACCGGTGCTGCATCAGGCAGGACTGAGCGCCGTGATCAACAACTATCAGCCATACGATCTGAAACCGTGGGATTTCAAGACGGCGACAGGTTGCCTGAATGCGCTGGCTCGACATGAGAAAATTTTTTTCGAGGATAACGCGGTACAGCTTATGGTCGAAAAGCTGGGCTGCTGCATTCCGCACCATGTGCAGTTCTTTTTCGCATGTGTTTTCAAACACTGTATGCTTCGCAATGATATGCATTTCAAAGCCATTGAAGTTGATGAATTATATGATTCTGAAATGCTTGGTTTACGCGGTCATGCGGAGTTGGCGCATTATGAAGAGCGTCTGTCGATGTATTTCGAGAAAGATTGCTTGCCGCTCGTGAAAGCGATGTTGACGGAAACTTCTATATCCGGTATGCTGACTATGCCGGTGATTCTTTCGCTTCGTGGAACGTATGCATCGCCGGATAGCTGTTCCGATGAAGCGCTGGCCGAGATGTTGCGGATTCTTCAGCATGACGGCTATATAAAAAAGAAAAATGAGGGCTATATCTACGAATCGAGTCTGCTCCGTGATTGGTGGAAAAAGACGCATGAAGACTTTTATACAAGGAGGAAATAAACAATGGTAAGAGAGTTCGTGAAATACAATCCGGCGTTTCTCGAAAGCGAGAAGCTTGTCGATAATTTCGTGGTTCGGCAGACCGATTTGCAGATGATCGTCAGAATCGTGCACGACAATACGGCGGACTCGAATCAGCACGTGCTGGTAATCGGCCCGCGCGGCAGCGGCAAGACGACGCTGGTGCGGCGGGTCTCCGTCGAGATCGGGCGCGACGATGCGCTGAGCACGGCGTGGTATCCGCTCATTTTCGCCGAGGAGAGCTATAACGCATTGTCCACAGCGGATTTCTGGCTGGAGTCGTTGTTTCACCTCGCCGAACAGACGGGCGAGTCACGCTGGATGGAATCGTACCATGAGCTGCGCCGCGATCCCGATGAAAAGCGCCTTGCCCAGCGAGCGCTCAGCCAGTTGCTCGATTTTGCCGACAGCATCGGCAAGCGAATCCTGCTGGTCGTGGAAAATCTCGACATGCTGCTCTCGGAATTTTCCGACGAAGCGGATGCGTGGGCGCTACGCCATACGCTCATGAACGAGCCTCGCCTGATGTTGCTTGCAACCGCGACCGGACGTTTCGAAGGGATCGATCATCCCTCAAAAGCAATGTTTGAAATGTTCAGAATCCACGACCTGAAACCGCTGAACGACGACGAGTGCAATATGATCTGGGCGCTGTTCGCCGGAGCACCACTGCCCGGAATGCAGATACGACCGATCAGGATTCTGACGGGTGGCAATGCACGACTCATCGGTTTGATTGCAAGATTTGGCGCACAAAGATCGTTCCGCGAACTGCTCGAAGACTTGATCGATCTTATCGATGAGCACACCGATTATTTCAAAGGCCATCTCGACAACATGGCCCCGATGGAACGTAAAGTCTATCTTGCGCTTGCCGAATTATGGAAACAATCCTCAGCAAAAGAGATCGCTGAGGTTGCGCGGCTTGACGTCAATACGACAAGCGCGTATCTGAAGCGTCTTGCAGGTCGGGGAAAAGTAGCAGTCGAGGATGAGGGAAAACGGAAAAAGTGGTATTCTATTTCCGAAGGCATTTATAACATCTACTACCTCATGCGCCGACGCGGCGGACCATCGGCGAGAGTGAAAGCAGCGGTGCGATTTATGGTTTGTCTTTACGAACCGGTTGCTGCGGCAAAGCTGGTTATTGACGAATCATCTGCTCTTGATCCTGAAGCGTGCAGAGATTATATGATGGCTTTTTCTGAAATCTATCGATCCGCACCTGATTTTCTGCGATTTGAAATTGCACGTATAGCTCCTTCTGCCGTTATTGATTCGCCATATCTTGATAGAGCCGTTAAAGATGAAATAATGGCTTATAATAGCTCAGAAAAGAAAGGTGATGATGAAATTAAGAAGATTCTTGAAATTCTCAACAAAGGAGTTAAATCAGGCGAAATGAATCGGCTTGATGATGAGATGAATCTATATAAAGAGCTTATTGAGAAATATGGTGATCGTCAGGAATCGGAGATCGTCAAGTTGGTTGCCAGCGCTATGTTCAATATAGGTGTTGCACTTTGTGAACTGAATCAGCTTGATGAAGCAATAGCCTTATATAAAGAACTTATTGAGAAATATGGTGACTATCAAGAATCGGAGATCGTTGAGATAGTCGCCAGCGCCATGTACAACATCGCTATTAAACTTGGCGAGCTGAATCAACTGGACGAAGCGATGGATTTATATAAAGAGCTGATAGAGAGGTACGGTGATCGCCAGGAAGCGCAGATTATCGAGTTGGTTGCCATTGCTATGTTAAGCAACGGAGAGAGGCTTCGAATGCTTAATCAGTTTGATGAAGCACTAAAATTTTATGACAATATGATAGAGATGTTTGGTCATCGTCAGGAGATACAGATTGCCGAGCAGGTTGCAAATGCGTTGTATATCAAAGGCCTTGAACTTACACTTATGGGGAATATTGATGAATCTGTCGCTATAGTTGAGGAGTTGAACGCAAAGTATGGAAATCGACACGAAACGCAGATTATCGTTCGAGTTGCCGGTGCCATGTGCATGATAGGCCTTGAACTTGCTCTGATACATCGTTTTGATGAATCGATTGCATGGTACGATAAGTTAATAGCGAACTATGGAGATTGTCAGGAAGCCCAGATTGTCGAGCTGGTTGCCAGAGTTATGTATTTAAAAGGCATTGTCCTTAGTGAACTAGGTCAGATTGAGGAAGCATTAAAGAGTTGTGAGGAATTGATAGCTAAGTATGCAAATTATCAAGAAGTGCAGATTGCCGAGTCACTTGCAAAAGCTATGCACATCAAAGCAGTATTGCTTGATAAGTTAGGAAAGCGTGAGAATGCGATAATAGCATGTGACGAGTTAATGGAGAAGTATGATGATCGTTTAGAAGCGCAGATTGCTGAACCAGTTGCAAAAGCTATGCTTTACAAGGGGGGCATATTTATTGAAATGAAACGTTCTGTTGAAACAGTCGCGGTTTATGAACAGCTTATAGCGAAATATAGCCAATATCAGGAAGACTCTTTGGTAAAGATACTCTTGACAGCAAGATTGATGAAAGCCTTCTTCTTACTGAAGAACGAAAAACAAGATGATGCGCTTACCGAGTTCAAGGCCGTTTTGAATGGCAAAACGCTTCCTGAAAATGAAATTAACCTTTTTATTCAGTTGATCATTGAGTTTACAGTTTCAGGAGAGGCAAAAACTGTGCTGCATATGCTATCAGAGTCACCAGCAGCGCAGCAGTTTGAATTGCTGATTGCTGTTTTACAGTTGTATTGTGGGCAGGATGTGCGTACTGCGCCAGAGATTCTTGAAGTTGTGAAGGATGTGGTGAAGAGAATAAAGGATTTAAAGCACAAGATCGAATCTGAGAAAGCTTAAAATCATTTTATCGAAATATTCGTGTTACCCCGGAGTTCGAGAGCGAGATCGCGCAGGGAGATCGCTTCGACCGTTTCGGAAACGCGGTAGCGCTCCGTGCCGGGGTAGACGACGAACGAGCGCTCCGGCTTCAGATCGTCTTGCGCCGAGTGAAACCCACGCTCCAGCTTTGGCGACAGGCTGCGTTTGATCTCGACCGCCCACTTTTTCCCGTCCGGCCAGACCAGCAAGAGGTCGATCTCCGCGCCGCCCGAAGTGCGATAGAAATAGCCTTGCGCCAGCTCGGGTGCTGCATCGAGCAGGTTCTCGATAACGAAACACTCCCAGCTTTGGCCGACCACCGGATGCGAAAGCAGGCTCTCCTTGTCGGCAATGCCGAGCAGGGCGTGAACCAGCCCGCTGTCGCGCACGAACACCTTTGGCGTCCTGACCAGGCGCTTGCCGATATTCTCCTGCCACGGCAGCAGCCGCCGGACAAGCAGCAGATCAACCAGAAGATCGAGATAGCTGCTGACTGTCTTTACATCGACTGAAAGATTTCTCGCGAACTGCGCCTGATTGAGCATTCCACCCTGATTCCAGGCAAGCATCGTCCAGAATTTGCGAAGCGTATCCGTCGCGATGCGAGAGCCGAACTGCGGAATATCGCGCTCGAGATAGGTGCGAATGAAGTCGAGCCGCCATTGAAAGCTGACCCGCTCATCGACGGCAAGCAAACTCTCGGGGAATCCGCCTCTCAACCAGAGATTATCGAGTGCGGAATTATCGACCTCGAGAGCGGTGAACTCACCCAGCTCAGCGACCGTGCCGATATCAACGCGTTCTCCCCTGCCCCTTCGCTCCGTGGCGGCTGGATTTTTGTGTCGGCGCGCAACTCCATCCGGGCCTTCCCCATGGCGCCGGGCGGGGAATGGGAACTTTGCCGGCTCGGCAGCGCCCGGCTTGGCAACTGCAGCTTGAATACCGATGCCAGCCTGCTGGCCGTAAGCTGCCGTTATGACGAATACTGTGAGCTGGCGCTGGTGGACACCGCCACCGGATCGGTGGAGATCCTCACGCGCCTGCCGGAAATCGGCCATATCCAATTCTGCCCCGCGGACTCCACCCGGCTGTTGTTTTCCGGGAGCGTCACCCAACGGATCTGGATCCACGACC
>CAIUQW010000334.1 GCA_903901395.1 uncultured Chlorobiales bacterium
CCTTGTCGGGCTGATGTATTACCTGCACGAAAATGTCAGGCACCACAGCGGCGATGAAATATATTCGGTGACATTGGCGCATGACGCGCTGTCGGAGACTCTGACGGAGAAGAACGGCATGACTGACTGGAGTAACGTGGCGGAGTTTTGCGCTCATCTCGCGGTGTTGAGACTGCAAGAGGCGCTTGGCAACACGGTGGCGGGACGAGCTGCAAAATCCATGTCCGTCTGCCTCGAAACCTTGATAAATCAGCAGAAAGATCGAGGTCGGCACGAGGAGTGGTAGGATTTGTGGGGGAGCGTCCTGTTTGCTTTTGCTGGACTGCGGCTGTGAGACCAGGCAATCCGGCGCTGAGGTTTTTTTTAGAGGCTCTCCTTATGAAGCCCGTCGAAAAAAGGTTCAAGCGACGACTGGGCGCACAATTCGCCACGAATCAGCTCGAACGTCAGGTTCGATGCCGCCGGATGCCAAAGCGAAATAACAGCGGCTTCGGCTACATCGCTGCGATCGATAACGCCCGTAATGGTGTCGCCAGTGGCGAACTCGAGGTTATGCAATAATGGATTTCCGTCCTGGAGACCTCCCGGTCGAAGAATGGTACAGGAAAATCCGGGGGTAGCATAGATCGAGCGAATGGCCTCTTCACCAAGAAGTTTCATGCTGAGCACATCGCCATACCGGTTCATCGGATGTTCCGGCCTCGTCACGGCCAGCGAGGTTATCTGGATGAACTTTTTTACGCCACATTGGCGCGCGATCATTGCCAGCGATCTCATGCCGTCTCTGTCGATTACGGAGGGTGGCGGAGCGCTTGGATCGGTAACATAAGCGCCAATCGCTGAAATCACCGCACTGCATCCGCAAACCGCCGCTTCTGTTTCCGATGGATTTTCGAGAGAACCAAGGGCAAGCCTGTCAACGCATTCACGACCGAATAGCTCGATTGCTTTTGTTCTGGATCTTGCAAAAAGACGGTAATCGATCGAATGCGCCTTCAAACGCCGGACAATCCACTGCCCGGTTCTTCCGGTCGCTCCGGCAACCAGAACGGTTCCTTCAAATTTTTTCATGAGAAACTGGGAACAGCATTGCAGAATGGTGTGCTGATTGTCGTGGTGGGTAGTCCTGCAAGACTTTTGAAATCATCCATCGATGGACGCTTTATCCGACAAGGCTGACTGAAGCCGACTGTATCAGATAAAAAGAAGCACCCCGAATGAGCGCAAGGTGCTTCTCTTTCTGTCAGGAGGATTACTTTTTAGGCGCAATTGCCGACGAAACGCCCTGGAGCGCCTGATTCAGGGCGTTCATGGCGTTGCTGGCAATATCGATAGAAAGCTTGTTTACCGTTTTGAATACATCGATTGACGTGTTCATCACGTTCGTGACCATGTCCACGGACACCTGACTCATTTTGCCAACAGATTCAGCAAGATTGCTCACTCCTGATGCAACCTGATTTACCGGTTCGTTTGCCATAGTGGTATTTGATTTTGAGTGTAAGAAAGTTGCTTATACTTACTAATATTACATATTTTTATTGCAAATTCCAGCGAGATGGCACTTTTTTTACAAGTGAAGTAGAGGTGAAAACTCACTATCATCCGAACGGTTTCTCGGTTATTAATTTTATTTATCTCTTTATAAGATATGATTTTAAGATTGATGTAAAAGAGCGGTGAACCTTCTTTTGATTGAGCCTCAGTGTCAGTCGATGGTCAGGCCAAAGCGTTCCTCGCTGATCTTGAATACGATCTGGTATTGAAAGAATCGAAAGATTTTTAGCTGTCTGGAGATAGGGTTTGCATCTCTTTTGGAGGAAATGCATCGCTGATGCGCCAGACAGAACGAGCTGATGCGATAAGAGGTGGCACGAGCTGAACAGGGAGCGATTGGCGAAAAGTCCCTATGGCTGTGGGGAAACTCTCTCGTTCATGCGGATGCTGAAGCGTCTCGAAGAGCCTGGATCGCCACGTTGCTACGCGCCTTTCCATGAATAGTGATGATTTTTCTGATAAATCACTTTGTTCGTGGTGGCAAACAGCAAAAGATTGGACTGAAGTCCAGTTGCTTTTCTGATTGACTCACCCCGGCTTGAAAG
>CAIUQW010000335.1 GCA_903901395.1 uncultured Chlorobiales bacterium
ATGTTCACCAACAGTATCATGCAGACCGAGCTGAAAACCGATGTCCTGAATATGCTTCCCGGCACGGTGCTTCTCGTCGGCATTCTTGGCGCGATCCTGTACACCTTCTATTCGACCCACTCCTGGTTTCCCTCGACAACGCCCCTGCAGGGCAGCATCGTGGAACGGGTTGGTTTCGAAACCATGTCCGGATATGTGCTTCCATTTGAAATGGCTTCGATCCTGCTGCTTGCAGCGCTTATCGGCGCGGCATTCCTCGCCCGATTCGACAAGCCCGGAAACAACGAAAAATAAGTAGAGAAAGATCATGGAATACCTGACAACAATCGGTCTCAACCACTATCTGACGATTTCGGCCTTTCTGCTCGCGTTCGGGCTCTTCGCCGTCATGACGCGCAAAAACGCCATCGTGATCCTGATGGGGGTCGAACTTATCCTGAATGCGGCGAACATCAATTTCCTTGCCTTTTCGAAATTCAACGGAGGAATGGGCGGCGTGATGTTCAGTCTGTTCGTCATCGTGCTTGCCGCCGCTGAAGCCGCTATCGCACTGGCGATCGTCATCAATATATTCAAGCTGTTCAGGACGGTCGACGTCTCGAGCATCGATACCATGAAAGAGTAACGGGCGAAAGCCTTCTCTGCGGATTTTATTTTTTTCTTGTAAACACAATCAGAACATGCACAGTTTAATTCAGTTATCAATAGTCGTACTGCTGCTGCCGCTGCTCTCGTTCGTCATTCTCATATTCTTTAACAAAAGACTTCCGAGAAGGGGCGATTTCGTCGGGGTGGGAATTCTGGGCACCGCATTTGCAATATCCTTCTATATGTTCTGGACGGTTGTTGTACAGACTTACGATCCGGCTTTCAGACTTGCATGGGATTTCACCTGGATCGATTTCGGCAACGTTCCGAACGTGGGCCCTCTCAAAATCAAGATGGGCATCCTGATCGACAATATCACGGTCATCATGCTCGCGATGGTTACGCTGATCAGCTTCCTCGTGCACCTCTACTCGACCGGGTACATGGCCGGGGACAAGCACTATGGGCGCTTTTTCGCCTATCTGGGCATTTTCACCTTCTCGATGCTCGGCATCGTACTTTCGGACAACCTTTTCTCCATCTATATCTTCTGGGAGCTTGTCGGCCTTTCATCATACCTGCTGATCGGCTTCTTTTTCGAGAAGCAGAGCGCAACCGACGCGCAGAAGAAAGCGTTTCTCGCTAACCGCGTCGGCGATATCGGCATGTGGCTCGGTATCCTGATCCTCTATTCCCAGTTCCATACGTTCAGCTACAGCGAGATCTTCGAAAATCTCGCGGCCGGGAAGTTCACCATGTCCTACGGATGGCTTACCGCCGCAGGCATCCTGCTCTTCATGGGCTGCGTCGGCAAATCGGCCCAGCTTCCGCTGCACATCTGGCTTCCTGACGCAATGGAAGGCCCGACCCCGGTATCGGCGCTTATCCATGCGGCCACCATGGTTGCCGCGGGCGTCTACTTCGTTGCCCGCATCTTCGTGCTGCTCACGCCTGACGCCCTGCACGTGATCGCTTTCTGCGGAGCGCTGACCGCGTTCATGGCAGCGACCATCGCCATCACCCAGCACGACATCAAGAGGGTGCTGGCATATTCGACTGTTTCCCAGCTCGGCTACATGGTTCTCGGCCTTGGCGTCGGCGCATACTCCGCAGCGCTATTTCACCTGCTTACCCATGCATTCTTCAAGGCATGCCTCTTCCTCGGTTCCGGCGC
>CAIUQW010000336.1 GCA_903901395.1 uncultured Chlorobiales bacterium
CAGGTGGCGGCGGCCCATATCCTCAGCCTCATATTGCGGAATCATCTCTCCGTACGGAGTGCTGAGGATGTTCTCCTCTTTCACGAGGCAGCCGTCGGTTTTGCCGTTTGAAAAGAGCGTCCTGAACTCAACGCCGCGAAGTTCGCCATATATGGTTTTGAAATCGGTCATAATCAGTCCTTTTTTATGAAAGAGTACTTCTGTCTCCTGATTAGTTTTGCAATTACCGTGCCATCAAAGTCAGAGTAATGCCAAGCTATTCTGAAACAACAGCTTAACTCACTTTGCGCTGACTTGTCGATGACCGGAAAATTCTACGTATGGGTAAGAGTGACGGTAAAAGCTACATGAATGAAGGAAGTTCAATGCTGCGATTCGTGAATCGCAAGCTTAGCGCTGCTCTTGAGCAACGGGTTTACGGAGGTACTTCATCTCGATGTTCAGATTCAGTTCCTTGTTATGGAGATCGAAGCGCGACTCGGCGAAGGATGGCGGCCCCATTTTGATTTCGGGATTGTTCGAGACGCCAAATCCCTCTTTCGGAATACCGAGAAATCCTTTGTCCATTCTGCCGTTACCGTTTTCATCGTGCATTACGCTGACAGCGTAAACACCATACGGCACATTCTCGAAAATCACCTTGCAGCGCGATCCAGCCGGAACGCTTTGCCCTTCGATGGCCATCGCCCTGTTATCGGGAAATCCCTTTTTCGCGTTGAAAAGCGCCACGCCAACGACGCCATCCGCGCTTCGCACACCATCGACAAGCACCTCGATTCGGCCCGTGGAGCCGCCATCACTCCAGACGATTGATGGCGAGGAAAAAAGAGAAAGCAGTAAAAACGCTGGAACTGTTTTTTTCACAAGTCGTTATCGGAAAAGTTGGAATCGGATCGGGTTATCGGACATAATATAAAAGAGCGTGGCGAGCAATTGCATTGCACGGTATCTCTTTTTTACATTGAAGTGAGGATGGAACTCTTGTCAACAAATCAATAAGAGGGAAAAACCATGTCCGTCAACTCAACGCTCCAGCTTGCCACCGATGCTATCGAAGATGCCCGGAAGCGGCTTGAACGCGCCAGAGCCGACGCGGATGACGATTATGAAATCCGTCAGGCACTGAAGCATCTCGAAGAGGCTTCGGGTTACATCAGGAAAGCGTCAAACGAACTCAAGCAACAGGGCTGATCTTCCGGGATCAGCCCTGTTTGCTCCTGGCGAAAAATCAGAATTTGTAAGCCAGTCCGAGAGAAATGATCGGATAGTACTTCAAATCCTTGATGTCATTCTTGAGCTGTGCTTCTTCCTGAACGATGTGGTCGTCGAGAATTGCTTGCTGTGGGGCAGGCAGGTTAACATCGTTTGGAGTGAGCGCGACCTTCGGCGAACCCTGGAACATGATGCCTGCATCGAAAGTGATGGAGAGATGGCTGTTTTTACCAACAGCGTTACCCCAACCAATTCCCAGATAGGGTGCTGTTGAATTGAAGTCGACCTTCCCTGTTACTGAACCAATGTCATTCCCGGCTCCAAGTGTATAAGTCACACCATCGATAGTGATCGTTGAGATGTTACTTGCTTTGGCCGTTGAGGAGACTTTGTTGTTATTGATGAAAACGCCCGATGACACCCTGAAGCCACCGCCGAAGGGATGAAGGTCAAGCAGCAAAGGGATGGATTGAAGCTTGAGCTTGTAATCGTAAGCGATGTCGCTTTGCGTGGTATTTCCCTTATAGTTGAAGGAATTGTAGCCCGTACGGAAATTGAGTCTGTCGAGAAGGCCAACGGTGAGTTCGCCTCCCATACCGGCGGTGCCGCCTTTGACGCCGAGCGCAATATCACCTGTTCCGGCAAAAGCCGCGACGGGAGCACTCATACCGATTGCCAGCAGCGCAGGCAGCAGCGTTTGTTTCAACACGTTTTTTTTCATGGATAGTGGTGTTTATGGTTGATTTTGAACCAGACCGGTCGATTCGATAGCTAAGGTGGAATTTAGTGATAAATCATGGTGAATACCAAATGTAATTGTGCGGTGATAATTTATCTGAACGAATTGTCAGATGAATCGTCTTTCAGACATTCAATCGATTGATCGTATATCATGTTCTTGGCGCTGCCGTTGATGTTTTCAACCATACGGTTTATTATAGGCCATGACTGATATTTTTTTCGGCCCATCTTTTCAGAGCCGATACACAACGAAAACATAGTTCCCATGCAGAGCAGTACTCCTTTCGATTTTCAGACAGCGGTTATCGAACGAAGCAAAACCGTTCCGGTTCTCGTCGATTTCTGGGCGCCGTGGTGCAATCCTTGCCGGATTCTCGCCCCGGTGCTTGAACGGCTTGCCGAGCGTCAAGCGGGAAAATGGGTGCTCGTGAAGGTCAATACAGACGAGTTTCCCGAGATTTCCACGCAATACGGTATTCGGGGAATCCCCAATGTGAAGCTTTTTTCCAATGGAGTGGTGATCGACGAGTTCACCGGCGCGCTGCCCGAATACCAGCTCGAACAGTGGCTCAGAAAAGCCCTGCCAAGCCCCTTGGCTGCCGATGTGGATCGCGCTGCCACTGAGATAGAGACAGGCAACAATGAGGCGGCCATCGCGTTGCTCGAAGGCGTTCTGGCGAGCGAACCTGAGAACCGGAAGGCCGCCGCCATGCTGGTCAGGCTGACTCTGTTTTCACGTCCCGCGGAAGCGCTCAAACTTGCCGAAACGCTCGAAGCGGAGCCGGATTACGCCGAACTGAGCGAGTCGGCGCGGACGCTCGGCGCATTGCTGCTTCGACCTGCCTCGGCGCTGCCCGAAGGTGCAAGCCGCGAAGCATACAGCGCTGCCGTCGAAAGTCTGCGAAGCGGTGACCTGGACAGTGCGCTCGACCGATTCATTGGCGTATTGCGCGAAAACCGCCAGTACGACGACGACGGCTCTCGCAAAGCCTGCATCGCCATTTTCCGGTTCCTTGGTGAAGAGCATGAAATAACCCTGAAGCACCGCCGCCCCTTCGACCGGGCATTCTGAAACGCATGGGGATTGTAAAAAAGAAATGGACGCAATGGATGACATGGACTCGATGAACGAAATATGGAAATGCCCGGATTTCGTCACAAAAGTCCCATAACAACACTCCGGGTCAACCAATACTTCACAATAAACACCGTTCGCCATGCAAAAAAACAGTATCGTTATTGGCGTTGACCTCGACGGGGTTTGCGCTGATTTTTACGGGCGCATGAGGCAGATTGCGGCTGAGTGGTTCGAGCGGCCAATTGAGGAGCTTTCGACGGAGGTCTCCTATGGTCTGTCGGAATGGGGAATCACGAACCAGAGTCAGTACGACAGCCTGCACCGTTTCGCCGTGACGCAGCGGGAGCTGTTCAGCAGCATGGAGGTGATTCCGGGAGCGCGGAAATATTTGCGCCAGCTCTCCGACGAAGGCTTTCGCATCCGCATCATCACGCATCGGCTCTTCATCCACTATTTCCACGCAGCCGCCGTACAGCAGACGGTCAACTGGCTCGACAGCCACGGAATCCCCTACTGGGATTTATGCTTCATGAAGGCCAAAACGCAGGTAGGCGCGGACATCTATATAGAAGATTCTCCAGGCAATATCGAGCAGCTTCGAAGCAAAGGGTTCAAGACCATCTGTTTCGGGAACAGCACGAACAGGCACATCGAAAAGCCGAGAGCTGAGTCCTGGCAAGAGGTTTATGCGATGATCGAAGAGTTTACGGGGTAAATCGCGCTCGGGGCGGGCACAAAAAAAAAGCAGCATGACGTACCCCTTTACATCATGCTGCACATGTAAACTATGTAGATCAACGGGCGTCGATTATATAGTCTACTCGCTTCAAATATAGGTCAGAAAAATTAATTGCCAAATTTTTTGTTCATTTTTTTCAAAAACTTAATAATTGTTAATCTTTTTAATCAACAAAGCGTAATACTGGTGACTCTCGGTAATACATTTAACGTATTACCGGTAATTTGCACTTTACTATACACCTGTTTCATCAGATCATTTTACTCCCCTTGCTGAATTTGCGAGAACCGGTTGGCCTGTATGTTTATACATTTACGATCGCTTATGGCCGCGTTAAAGAGCGAGTTGCTGAACCGGCTCTCCTTCTCTTTGGAGCGAACGTACACAGAACGACAGCATATCGATGAGCAAACGCTGATCGAAAACGATAGCCGCATTCATTCTGGTCAAACGACGAATAAACTCGCTAAAAGATTCGATAATAACAAAATAGCCGACATAATACCGTCTCATTCGGTGCGGAATGAGACGGTACATGACAAAAGAATGGATCAGCTCAACGCGGCTTCGACGATTTGTTCGGCTTTGGCGTTGGGGAGGTAGAAGTAGCGGCCGCCGAG
>CAIUQW010000337.1 GCA_903901395.1 uncultured Chlorobiales bacterium
CGAGTTCCTCCGCCACGAGCAGCGCTCCGGTCGGGTCGGGCTTCGGCGCGATGCCTTCGCGGAAGCCCATGATGACGTCGAATTGCCACGGTGCGAGCAGCTCTTCGGCGCACTGGCGGGTGAAGCGGTCTGGCTTGTTGGAGAGGATCGCCTTTTTCAGCCCCAGCCGGTCGATGGCGTCGAGCAGCCCGGCGATGCCGTCGTAGGGGCGCGAGCTGTCGTTCCAGTGCTCGGCGTACCGTGCCTGCATCTTCTTGAGCAGCGGCTCGGTGATGGCGTCGTCGTGCGCGCTCTCCGGCAGCGCTTTGCGAACCAGCACCCTCATGCCGTAGCCGACCATGACGCGGCACTCCTCCAGCGAGTGCGTCGGGTAGCCCTCCTCCTCAAGCACCGAGTTGAGGCTGTAGGAAATATCGTGCAGCGTATCGAGAAGGGTGCCGTCCAGATCAAACACTACGGCGGAGAATTTCGGGGTAACTAACTGATTCATCGTGCGTTATGCCTTTGGTTTGACTGCGGTGACGAGAAAGACCGGGTAGGAGGCGAGCTTTCCGTCGCGGTTCTTTTTTTCGATGACGTGCGCGGTCATGAAGGAGACGCTCGAAAATCCCGCCGATTCGAGGAGCGTTTTGAGCGCCTCTCGCTCGAAGCCGCGGTGTACTTTTTCGGTGGCGTCGTCATGGAAAAGGCCGTCCTCGGCGTCCAGATCAGCAATCGCGAGCGTGCCGCCGGGCGACATGTGGCCGATCAGCTCCCGGAGGAAGCTCGCCGTGTCGGGAATGTGGTGCAGCGTCATGCTGCTGCACACGAAGTCATAATCTTTGTCGAGCACGGCGGCAGCTTCGGGACGGCTGAAGTCGAGGTGCAGCGGTCTGACGTTCGCGATTGAAGCCGCCGCGATCTTTTCGCCGAGCATCCGCAGCATCTCCGAAGAGCTGTCGAGCGCCGTCAATTGAGCGCAATGCGGCGCGATGCGGGTGGTCACGAGGCCCGTGCCGCAGCCGAATTCAAGCGCGTTTGCGGGCTTGCCCACCGGCATGTGCGCGACAATCGCGCGAGCCACGCCATCGGCAAGCGCCGCCCGGACGGCATTGGCGTCCCACTCGGCGGCCTTGTTGTCGAAACGTTCGGTATCGGTCCAGTTCTGTTCGCTCATTGTCGTTCAGCGGTTTTGCGGTTCATCGGAAAAAGGTGGCATAATATACAGTTCGCGGGGGAAGAGTGGAAATGCCGGGAGCGCGGGGCTGGCGGGCAAATGGGACTGATGGGATAGATGGATTGAGGATGTTACGGCGGATGGTTTGTTTGCAATATTGTTGCAAAGCCTCAATAATTCCTCAACAATGTTCACCGTAGATTGACAGGCGTAAAAGGATGGAAGTATTCATCCGGATTGCTGCAAGGCTGCCCGGCAGTATGGCGGGCAGCCTTTTAAATACATCAGAGGTCTTGGCTTGTCAATCAGTTTCAATTCAATTAATACGAGATAATCGTTATGAACATGTTCAGGAAAATCGTTTTCGGTGCGGCTGTCGCGAGTCTCATGGTGGCTGGCAACGCTTCGGCTGCGGGCAACAAGCTTGTACTCGATGGTTCGACCACCGTCGGGCCGATTGCCAAGGCTTTCGCAGCGCACTTCCAGAGGAAAACCGGGGTCGAAGTGACCGTCAGCGAGTCAGGCTCTGGTAATGGCGCGAAGAGCCTCATCAACAGAACCTGCGACATCGCCGATATGTCGCGTCCGATGAAGCCAAACGAGTTGGCCGCCGCAAAAGCCAATGGTGTGAAGCCGGTGCAGAACGTCGTGGCGCTTGACGGCATGGCGGTGATCGTGCACCCCCGCAACCGCGTCCAGGCGCTGACGAGGGCGCAGATTCGCGATATTTACGCTGGCAGAATCACCAACTGGAGCAAGGTCGGCGGCCCGAACGCACCGATTGTGATGATTCAGCGCGAGTCGAACAGCGGCACCCAGGACACCTTCAAGGAGCTGGTGATGCATGAGGAGCCGATTGCCCCGAGCGCGGAAACGCAGGCCAGCAATGGCGCGGTGAAGAGCCGCGTCGCCACGACGCCGACCGCCATCGGCTTTGTCGGCCTCGGCTACGTGGATCGTTCGGTCAAAAGCGTCGCCGTGGATGGAGTAAAGGCGAGCGTGCAGACGGTCAAGTCTGGCAAATATCCGATCTCCCGCTCACTCTACATGTACACCAACGGCGCGCCTGCCGGGAACGTCAAAAAGTTCATCGATCTGCCGAAGACGCCCGAGGGCAAAAAGATCATCATCGAAACCGGTTTCGTCAGCAAATACTGATTCGTTCCGTCGGGATCGTCACGATCAAAGCATAGAGAAAAGGCTGTTCCTGTTTTATTACCGGAACAGCCTTTTTGTTTTTCAGGAGAAATAAAATATTTCATCTTTCCTGGTGCCGTGCCCCTCCGCAAAGCAGCTTTTTGTTTTCCGTCTCTTTGCATTTCCTCAATGATTCCTCAATAATTTCCGCCGTAGATTTGCTGTCAGAAAAAGATGGGGACGAGCTTTAACTGACAACACACAACAAATAAAAGATCATGAAAAAAACACTGATGTTCATCGCGCTTGCGGGTGTTTGCGGCTACCAGAACGCTCATTCGGCGGAGCTGAACTGGAGCGGAGATATTCGCTTTCGCTATGAATCGCAACAAACTGAAAAAACAACCAATGCCGTCGATTACGCGCGTGACCGCTATCGCACGAGATTGCGTTTCGGTTTTGATACGTGGATCAATGAAGAGCTTTCCGCTGGCGTGAAACTCGCGACGGGTGATCTTGGAAATGCTCTTGCCGAAACGGTTTCTCGCAATGAAACCTATAATGATCTGTTCCAGCCGAAGTCGATCTATCTGAATGAAGCCTTTATCAACTATCATCCAGTGAGCTATGGCCTCGATGGCAAAGTCAACGTGATTCTTGGCAAGCGGGATGTTGCAAAAACGCTCGTCAGGGTTGACGATCTGCTCTATGATGGCGATCTGACCATCGAGGGCGTGACGTTGCAGTACGGCAAGGATAGCGAAGGCAAGGATAAGGATGGTTTGATGATGGTTGCCGGTTATTATTTTCTCGACGAGCGTTTCAATGCAACCAATCATAGCAATGAAAACGATCCGTTCATGACGGTTCTTCAGGTTGCCTATAAAGGCGAGTTGAATGATATGAACTACATGGTTGGAGTTGGGGACAACAATTTTCGGAATCTCAATCACTTCAGCTTCGTCACGACCGATCCTGCCGCAGGAGCGGCATCGCCTCTGAACTATGTAAAAGCGGCAACCTATGCCAACAGCATCAATGTTGCTGATCGCAATGTTATCGAACTGTTCGGCACTCTTGGCGGCGACTTGACGGAAACGTTGCCCTGGAAGTTGTATGGTCAGTATGCTTTCAACACCAGCGGTGACTCGCATGGAAAAAACATTGAAAACGGCAAGCGGAAAGCATGGCTGGCTGGCGTTACGATTGGCAATGCCAAACAGCCTGGTCAGTGGGCGCTCGATTTTAACTACAACCACATCGAGCGTGACTCTGTGTTCCCGATCTTTACCGATTCAGACCGAAAAGTTGGCGACTGGAACACGAATACCAAAGGCTGGGAGCTTGGCGCGACCTATCACCTGGTGCAGAATATGACCGTAGGCGCGAAATATTACCACTACAGTCAGATCGATCCCGTTGGTGGCGACCCGAAACTGCATACGCTTCAGGTCGATGCGGTCGTGAAGTTCTGATGATTCTTTGACGATGCTCTTTTCTCTTGCGTGCTGTTCTTTCTCCGTAGGGTGAGTATGTGGCTCTCATCCGGATTGCTGCGAGGTTGCCCGGCAGTACGGCGGGCAGCCTTTTTATAAGAGCAGATGTTTGCCAGCACAGGTTTTTTATCAATCAATTGTATTTGAAAACAAAGGAATAATGATCATGAACATGTTCAGAAAAATCGTTTTTGGAGCGGCGCTCATGGGTCTCATGGCTGCCGGTGACGCTTCGGCTGCGGGTAACAAGCTCGTGCTCGACGGTTCGACCACCGTCGGGCCAATCGCCAAGGCTTTTGCCGCCTACTTCAAGAAGAGCACCGGCGTTGACGTGACCGTCAGCGAGTCCGGTTCGGGCAATGGCGCCAAGAGCCTTATCAACAAAAGCTGCGACATTGCCGACATGTCCCGCCCGATGAAGGACAACGAGGTTGCCGCCGCAAGATCGAAAGGCGTCAATCCGGTCGAAAATGTCATCGCCCTCGACGGTATCGCCGTCGTCGTGCATCCCGGCAACAGGGTCAACGGCCTCACCAGAAAGCAGATTCGCGATATTTACTCCGGACAGGTGACCAACTGGAGCCAGGTTGGCGGCCCGAACGCGCCGATCGTCATGATTCAGCGCGAGTCGAACAGCGGCACACAGGACAGCTTCAAGGAACTCGTGATGGGCAAGGAGCTGCCGATCTCCAAACGCGCCGAAACGCAGGCCAGCAACGGAGCCGTCAAGAGCCGCGTCGCCACGACGCCGACCGCCATCGGCTTCATTGGACACGGTTTTGTTGATGGTTCGGTCAAGGCGCTCGACGTCGATGGCGTGGAGGCGAACGTGCAGACGATCAAGTCCGGCAAATATCCGATCTCCCGCCCGCTCTTCATGTACACCAACGGCCAGCCGACCGGAACGGTCAAGCAGTTCATCGATCTGCCGAAAACGCCTGAAGGGCAGAAGATCATCAGCGAAGTTGGTTTCGTGAACCGGTACTGATTCGCTCGATCCGACTTTGCATCACGTTTTGGCGTTACGAAAGCCTGCTCTTCCCGGCAGGTTTTCGTTTTTTCTGCATTGCCACGTCGCTATGCTCCTTTCCATGAACATGGATGGGTCTTGGGCAATAATGAAGAGGACGGGCACAAGACCCGTCCCTACA
>CAIUQW010000338.1 GCA_903901395.1 uncultured Chlorobiales bacterium
CCCCTCCTCATGGGCTTCAGCGCAATTTCTTATATTTCAACTTATTACTCCGGCCACAATAAATCGCAATCGCCGTCGTTGTAAGAAATTAGCCTAAAGCCTTTATTAGTTTTATCTTATCTGCATACCCCGGACTGAAGTCCGGGGCAATTTTCTGAGATTTTAATGGCCGAATTAATCATCGGAAGACTTCAACCCCTATAATCTCTTCCCAAAATGCCATTTATCAAAATCTGGATTCATTGCGTCTGGGCGACCAAAAACCGCTCGGCAATTATGAATCATGACGTTCGCGCAAACCTCTTCAGGCACATCGCGAAATATGCCGGGAATCAGGGCATTTTTATCGATCGGATTAACGGAAGCAATGACCATCTCCATCTCCTGATCTCTCTTGGTTCCAATCAGAATATTGCCAGAGTCATTCAGACCATCAAAGGAGAATCATCGTGCTGGATGAACAAAAGTGTGATGCTGCCTTTCCGGTTTGCTTGGCAGGATGATTATTTCGCCGTTTCCGTCAGTGAATCACAGCTCGACACAGTTCGTGCTTATATCGATGCTCAGCTTGAACATCACAGCGTCAAAACCTTTGCCGACGAGTATCAGGAGTTCATTGAGAAGTTTGGATTTGCTGACACTGATAGCTTCTGATGATTCCGAGATATGAAGAAATTGGGCTGAAGCCCTGTATGTTTTTGTATGTGGTCCCCGGCTTGAAAGCCGGGGCAATTGAAATGCGAATATAAGATTGAGTGTCCGTCGGGTTGAAACCCTCCTGAGTGTAAAAAGCCGGGGCAACTAAACGGCAATGTAAGAGTTGAATGTCCGTCGTCCCGACATGTCGGGACTCATGAGTGTAAGAAGCCGGGGCAATTATTGCTCCGGCCATTCAACCTTTTAAACAATTGCCCCGGACTTCAGTCCGGGGTATGCGGATAACACAAAATAAATCTGGGCTTTAGCCCAATTTCTTGCAAGGGCGACGATTGTGATTTTTTGTTGCCAGGGCAATTGAAATGGCAATACAAGTTTGAGTATCCATGACAGAATATTCAACCCCCACCAATCTCACCCGTAAATCCGTGACGACTCCGGCCCCCAGCTATGCACCGGATATAGCTCCGGGGCTTGGCCGTCGATTGAATCCTTCAGGCTGTCGATAATTTCCCACGAGTGTTCGACGCTGTCTTTGCGGATGAAGTTCATCTGGTTGCCTTCGATTGCGTCGAGCAGGAGGCGGTGGTATGGCGTGAGGCCCTCGCCCTGGAAGGTTTCACGGTAGTCGAATTTCATGAAAACCGGATCGGTGATCATCTGCTCGCCGGGGCGTTTCGCGCCGAAGCGGATGGCGACCGTCTCGTCGGGCTGGATGCCGAGCACCACCTGGTTCGGCGTGCTGCACGATGCGCCGTACGCGCCGTAGTAGTTCTGCGGCGGGCAGCGGAAGGTGATGACGATTTCGGTCACGCTTCTGGCAAGGTTCTTGCCCGCCTTCATGTAGAACGGCACGCCCGACCAGCGCCAGTTGTCCACGTGGAACTTCACGGCGGCGAAGGTCTCGACCTTCGACTCCGGCGCGACTCCCTTTTCGCCGAGATACCCCTCGTACTGGCCAAGCACCACCGAGTCGCGCACCGTGTCGGGCGTGAAGCGGCGCACCGAACGCAGGATTTTGGACTTTTCGTCGCGGATGGAGTCGGCGTCGAGATCGACCGGCGGCTCCATCGCGATAGCCGCAAGCAGTTGCAGGCCGTGGTTCTGGATGATGTCGCGCAAAAGCCCCGCCTCCTCGTAGTAGCCGCCGCGCCCGCGAATGCCGAAATCCTCGGCGATGGTGATCATGACCTGCGCGATGTACTGCCGGTTCCAGAGCGGCTCGAAGATGCCGTTGGAGAAGCGGAACACCATGATGTTCTGCACCGGCTCCTTGCCGAGGTAGTGGTCGATGCGGTAAACCTGCCGCTCCTCGAACACTTCGTCGATGACGCGGTTCAGCTCGCGAGCGCTTTCGAGGTCATGGCCGTAGGGTTTTTCGGCGATGATCTTCCGCCACCCGGCGCACGAGCGTTCGCGCCCGCCCAGTCCGGCCTTGCCGAGACCACGCACGACGGTGGGAGCGAGGCTTGGCGGTATCGACAGGTAAAACATCA
>CAIUQW010000339.1 GCA_903901395.1 uncultured Chlorobiales bacterium
ACCCGCTCGCGCTCGATGCGCTTGACGTAGAGCTTCATGCGCGGCGTGCGGCGCGGATTGTCCTTCTTCATCATCTCCGACTTCGGCAGCACCAGCTCCACGCGGTGATCCTTGGAGGTGTTATAGGTGAAAATCACCTCGTTCGAGCGCACCTGATACACCTCGCCGGCAACCACTTCACCGACCTTTTCGAGGCAATCCTCGTAAACAGCCATGCGCTCCAGGTCGCGTACCTTTTTCTGCACCGACTGCTTGATGATCTGTATCGACTTGCGGGTCAGGTAGTCGTCGAGCTTGATCGGCCCCTCTTCGTAAAAGTCGCCAACTTCGAGCGATTCATCGATCTTGCGCACCTCGTCGATGCCAATCTCGATGGTCGGAAGATCGACATCACTGACAATTTTTTTCAGAATATAGACCTCGAAATCGCCGCGCTCGGGATTGATGAAGATATTGGCCTCCACCTCGGGATCGTAATCTTTCCTGAGCTGTTTCTGGATGATCTCCTTGAGCAGGTCGGCGATATCCATCTTGACGGCGGCGCTTTCGGAGCGCTTGTCCAGAAAAATCTTCGACTGCTCGATTTCACCGAAAGCGCTCGCAATCTGCGCCTTCTGATCATGAGTTTCACCCTTTAGCTGCTTTCTTGGCATCGCTGTGTGATCTTTTTTTTATAGAATAGTCTGCGATTCGTTCTTGCACTTCTCGGAACTATGACTTTACAAACCGGTCTGCACCACCGCCTTGACCACGTCAGAAAGACGAATGGTCACCGGCGGCTCGCCGGCGGTTCTCTTTTTTTTGCCCTCTTTGACAGCCTCGATGGTGATCGATGGAGCCTCGACATCCGCCGTAACAGCGGCTTCGAGCAAACGGCCCGTGATCTCTTTCGGTTGATTCTCCGCGTCGAGGTAATTGACCCGGATCAGACGGTTCAGATGGCGCAGATACTGCCTCCGCACCCTGATCGGCTCGCCGATGCCGGGTGACGAAACGAGAAGCTCGAAATCTCCCTCCGCAAGCATGAGATGCTCTTCGCAGGCTTCGAGACGCGCCCGGATGGCCCGGCTCAGTTTGGCGCACTGGTCGATGCTGACTCCTTTGTCGGTATCGACGGTCAGCTCTATTTTCCTGCCGCCGCCGCGAATGGCGGCCTCGACGACATAGATCTCATCGCCGGTCAAGGCGGAGAGATCGGCGACAGACTCGCCAATCGCCTTCTGTATCAAATCGTCAATCATCATATTCATCCGCTCACTCGAATTTCCGAAAACAAAAAAGTGGGGAAACCCCACTCTCAGAAAACTTGCTTTTCCACAGGCCAGTGCTCCAGTGAGCCTCAATGTACAAAAAATGGGGGCACAAGTCAACCAATTCGATGCGCTTTCAGCAAACCGGTCACTCTTTTTCCTTGATGTGGCTCTCGATCACCTCGAACTCCGCCTCCTCGACCGTCGGCTTGCGTGACGAAGAGAACGACGAGGCGCGTCCCGACGGGCGTTCATCGCGGCTGACAAACGAAGCGAGGCGCAGAATCCGCCCCACGAGGCGAAGCGCCAGCCACAAAACGACCAGAAGAAGAATGAATTTGAACATAGCGTCAATAAATAAGCAATTTTCAGGCTTTGCCCTTTTCCAGAAGGTAAGTAAAACGCTAAATCTGCGCGAGTCTAAAAAGTTCGCATGATGAGCCGATTCCAGCACCTGCAAAAAACGCCTTGACGCTCTTGATCATCAGTTGCTATTATGTGGTTATAACTGTTATAAGTGAAACAAGATAAGGAATTCTCCCGACAGGATGAGGAGTTCCGGGAGCTGGTTCGAAAAGCAGCCGACCATCTCGACAGAAGACCGCTGGGGGTTTGTCATTTCACATTATTCAGTAGCGAGCGCATCTGGCAGCCATTGGTAAGAATTGAGAGTTTGCGAACGGATTGCAAAAGCTGGAAGCCGGGAATCGGCGGATGAGGG
>CAIUQW010000340.1 GCA_903901395.1 uncultured Chlorobiales bacterium
GTAGTCATCATCGCCGCCAGCGGCGTCGGAAAAAGAATGAAACTCGACGGCGGACTGAGCAAACAGATGCTTGAAATCGGCGGCCAGCCTGTCATCTGGCACGCGATGAAGGCGTGCCAGGAGGCCTCGACCGTCGAGTCGGTCTATATCGCCACGCTGCCCGACAGCATTCCGGTTTTCGACGAGATCGCAAAAACGAGCGGTTTCACAAAGGTAAAGGCAATCATCGAGGGGGGGAAGGAGCGGCAGGACTCTATCGGCAACTGCATGGCTCTGATCGAGCGGGAGATCGAAGCCTCCGGCGTGATGCCCGACGCCATCCTCGTACACGACGGCGCTCGTCCCTTCATCCAGCCGGAGGAGATCGACGAAATCGCCCGTCTCTCGGCAACACACGGCGCATGCGTGCCCGCCACGAAGCCGAAGGACACGATCAAGTACGTCGGCTGCAATCCCGAGATTTTCGGCGAAACGCTCGACCGCAGCCGCCTGCTTCAGGTGCAGACGCCGCAGGGATTCGCGCCTGCGCAGCTCATCGAAGCCCACCGCCGCGCCGCCGAAGAGCAGTGGTACGCGACGGACGACGCAGCCCTCGTGGAGCGCTATTTCCCGGCGCAACAGATACGGATTTACGAGACCGGTTATCACAACATCAAGATCACCACGCCCGAAGATGTCTTCATCGGGGAAGCTATTCTCAACGGGCTGAAAGCCAGAAAAATGCAAAATTAATCGCTTGCGGCGCTTGCATTTAGAAAGGCGACGCCTTATATTGTGGCCCTTATGGTGAGGTAGCTCAGTTGGTTAGAGCACAGGATTCATAACCCTGAGGTCGAGGGTTCAACTCCCTCCCTCACCACACGTTAAAGCACCCGTCCGACTTTCAGTGGACGGGAATGCTTCGAACAAGCGGGTGTAACTCAGTTGGTAGAGTGTTTGCTTCCCAAGCAAAATGTCGCGAGTTCGAATCTCGTCACCCGCTCTGCGGCAACCTCGGCGACTCTGGACAACTCCAGAAGCGACTCTCCTCCTCAGCCCAACTTTTCTCTCCATGACACAGGACTCGATTTTCACCGTTCCGGTCACGCCCGAAGAACTCAACGCTTCGCAGATCGTCGAAGGGCAGATGGCCCGTCATCTCGGCATCGAAATCACCGCCATCGGCGCGGATTTCATGACGGCCTCTATGCCCGTCGATCACCGCACCATCCAGCGCATCGGCATCCTGCACGGCGGCGCGTCGCTTGCGCTTGCGGAGACGGTCGGCAGCATCGCCGCATCATACTGCGTGGATCGCGAAAAGTACTTCATCGTCGGCCAGGAGATCAACGCCAACCACCTCCGCGCCGTCCGCCAGGGCGAAAGCTCCGTGTATGCCACCGCTACCCCTCTTCACTTGGGACGAACCTCGCAGGTCTGGGATATAAAGATTCGCGACGATAAGGGTCGCCTCGTCTGCGTCAGCCGCTTCACCGTCGCCGTCCTCGAAAAGCGCGCATAATTTTCCATTTCTAATACAAAATTGCCATAATACAGGAGTAAGGTATTTGCCGCGTCCATCCACAGACAAGGAAGTATTGGCACGAGCGCAGAAGCGTTCTGTGAAGCCCAGACGATAATTTTGCCGCTGGAACATGGCTTATCGATGGATCAGGTGGCGGTCATGCCTGCCATCTTCAAAAGCTGGGCCTGCAAATTGAGGCAACGCTTTATCAGCTCAGACGGCGATTCCTCAGAGCCTTAATCAAACAGGCGCTCGACCAGAAGTTGGGGAGAACTACAGCACTGGCCTCGACCTTCAATCTGCTGCACCGGCTCAACTGGCGAAAACTCGTGCCGGACAAGCGGCATCCGAAAAGAGATGCTCAAGCCCAGGAGGAGCGGAAAAAAATTTCCGGAATCCATCACCCTGATTGCCAGTGAGTGGCCAGGCACCCTGCAACTCCGGGAGATGTTTCAGGAAAATGCCAGATTTTGCCGATAAGCGACGATGCTGATACCCGCGCCCCATTCGTTCGATGACTTCAGCAACGGTAACTCAAAAATATAGAGATGCATACGCTGCTGAATCGATGAGCGATGGCGTGCCTGACTCGCTGATTCTGCTTTATGCCAAACACCGGCTGATTGCAGCTCTTTCTCGACGAGGTCTCAAAACAGCACCCGGACGATCGCATTGTGATGATCCTCGATGGCGCTGGCTGGCACAAGTCATCGTCACTGAAAATTCCCTAAACCATCCGTCTGGTTTGTATGACGCCATATTCGCCGGAACTCAATCCGGTCGAGCACGTATGCGACAAACTGAGAGAAATGGTTTTTGGCTCTATGGTTTTCAACAACCTGGATGCTCTTGAAGACCATATGGAGGTATCCTTGAAAGTAACGAAGTTTGACACGCCAAGAGTCCATTCCATCGCAGGATGGCTCTGGATTATGAAAGCCTTGTTGAAATAGAAATTGAATAATCCGGCAAAGCACACAAACTGCTCAGGCAAGCCAAGCGCCAGGAAAATTCGATGTCGTGATGGTGCCAGAATCCGTGCAGCACTCGACACCATAATAATTGAAAAACAAAAGGCTGTTCCAGCGTTGATACTGCAACAGCCTGTGATTGAATCAATAAAATTTGTTCACCAAATTCGAACTGCCTGACAGAAACAACAGGTCAGAAGCTGACTGTTATTTTTTGTCTTTCGGCTGAGCCGACAGGTTTAGATCACCGTGATTGTTTTTTGCATCGGCCAGTTCGCCGGCGATTTTCTTGGCGGCTCCATCCATGAAGCTCTCAGCCGTTTGTGTCGAGGCCGCCATACCTCCCAAAACCCAGCATTGTTTATCAACAACGATTTTCCCCAGCTCCTGCTTGCTGGACGAGTCAGTAACATGCACATCAGCATTGAAATATGAGCTTCCAGCTCCGAAGCCGACTAAAAAGCGAAGTGCGCCGCTTCCCTCTTCATATTGGTAATAGCCCCTGAAACAACAATATTCTTGTCAGCGATCGGCTCTCTTGACACCGTTCTGAATGCGCCCTTTTCTTTGACACTGGCGACAATCCGATCAGCAAAATTTTTTCCGGTAAAAGCAGGCATGTTGTTTTTTGGAGTTCCATCTGTAAACTCAAGAATGACAACATTGTCATATGTTGACAGGTCGATCCTGGCGCTCGCCCCTTCTTAGTCCTGAATGCTGCTCGTCGAACCACAGGCTGCAAGGAAAAGAAATGCAAACACGAGAAACCGTTTTTTCATGTTGACCTCTTTTCATATTTAAGTTTGCATTATTTCAGACACCAGTGAACAACCAAAACAGCCTGTTTCTAATAAAAATCAGCAAATCTCCTTTTATACATTCACTCTTTTATTTTATCGGAGTTGAAAGAAAATCATGATGTTACGCTTACGCCTCTTTTAAATCATGCAGAAA
>CAIUQW010000341.1 GCA_903901395.1 uncultured Chlorobiales bacterium
CACGAGGCTGTCCATCGCCGAGGCGATAACGCTCTCCATCGGAGCGCTCATCGAGAGTTTCGGGTCGATGACCGACTTCTTCGGAAAGTTCTTGCGGCTGTTGATGCCAAGCTTGCGCCCTTCCGCCTCGTCGATGAAGACCGCGTTGTAGCTCACCTCCGCGCCGCTGCCGAGCAGCGAGGGGACGGTGACGAGCGGCACCGGATCGCTCACATCCTTCGGGAAGCCCTTGAGCGAGAGCGCGGGCACGTTGTTGGTCAGAAGCAGCGCGACCCCTTTGCCGAGGTCGATGGTGCTGCCGCCGCCGATAGCCACGAGGCCGTCGGGCAGCTCGCGGCGGAAAAACTCCGCGACATTTTCGAGGTGCCGGTAGGTCGGCTCACCCTTGAACTCGTTGCAATAGACCACCGCGTTAGTGTAGCAGGCGTTGATGTTGCGCAGCACATCCTGGAAATAGAGGTTCCCGGCAAGGCTCGCGTCGTAGATGATACCCGGTTTCTGGATGCCGAGCGACTGAAGGTGCTCGTGCACCGAGAGAGCTTCGTTAACCCCGATGGCGAGGTCGGTGGAGAGAAAAAAGTTCATATCTGCTTGATTCTGTTGGGTTTGTCGGATTTCATGACCGGATGAACGAGCGGTCGATGCCTTTCTGCTTCAGGTAAAATTCAACGAGATCGACCTCTTCGATGGTGTCGATCTCCCAGGTCTGCCAGAACTCCATCGGATAGACCGAGAGCTTCTTGCCAATGCGATTGCCGAAACTGCGCAGCACCGCCGGAGAAAAGAGATAGATCGAACCGTTTTCGATGAACTGCGACGGACGATCCTGCCGCATCCCGCGATTGCGATAATCGAAATTCACGCTGTTCCACTCGCCCGAGCGTTGCTCCCAGATGGTGAGGTCGTCGGCCCGCGTGACCGAAATCAGCGAGTCGGCCTCCTCGCGGCGGAACAGCTCGATGGCGCAGTCGATGTCGCCCGGCTTGCGGAGTGGCGAGGTGGCTTGCAGGAAGACAACTGTCTCCGGCTCCGAACCGTGCCGCGCCTCGATCTCTTCGAGCGCGTGCGAAATTGCAGACTCAGAGGTCGCCTTGTCGCCGCTGATCTCCTGCGGACGGTCGATCACCTCTGCGCCGTACTCCCGCGCCACTTGCGCGATGGCCGCGTCGTCGGTGGTCACAAAGACCTGATCGACGTGTTTCGCCTCCGCCGCCTGCAACACGCTCCAGGCCAGCAACGGAAGACCAGCCACCGGATGGATGTTCTTGTTCTTCAGCCCCTTCGAGCCGCCTCGCGCCGGAATGATCGCTGCTGTCCGCATTCAGTACCTCTTCTGGTTCATGGATATTGCCCGTCCAGTCTCATTTTTCGATAACCTCGCGGCAGACTCCGGCGATTTTTCGCGCTGCCGAGCGGTTCTGCAACGGGGTGAGCCGCTTGAGATAATCCGGTTCCAGCCCGCAATATACCGGTTTGTTCAGCGCCGATCCTACAAAGATCGTCGATGAAAACTGCGCGATCATCATCTGCGAGTTGGCGATCATCTCCTCGGTCTTCCCTTCGGCATAGACGAAACTTCCCGGAGCGTGCAGCTCGATCTCTTTTGTTGCCCGAGAGACATTTTCGTTGGGATGAAGCTTGAAGAGCAGCTGCCGTCCATCGGCCATGTCGAGGTACTTGTAGATGTTGCGCTTGCGGTTCTCGTAGACGAAGGTTTCGCGGTTGTCGGAGGTGCAGACCAGCACGTAGTCGCGATGCTCGAAGTTGTTGTCGAGGAAGCGCTCGCAGTGGTCGAAGTTGGGAATGCTGGTCACTTCGATTTTGGTGGGGTTGACCCCCTTCTGAACGAAAAGATCACGATACCCTTCGCTGGCCACGCAGAACTTCTCGTATGTGTCCGACAAACCGGTCGTTGCGGTTCCGGCAATCCATCTCGGCATCCAGCGAAAATTGCGGGCGAGATGAAACATAATCGTCTCCGGCTCGGTCATCCCCTCCTGCACCAGAACGATTTTGGAGCGCTTGAGGTGCTTGGGGACGATGAGGTCAGTGCAGGTCACCACCAGATCATAACGGTGCAGCGTGCCGCCAATGTCGAGCTGAAGATTGTGCGAGGTCAGGTAGTCGATCGCTTTGCTGGCGCGCTTTTTACCCATGATCGTGAATTCAAGCATCCCCATGTCTGAGGCTTTACCAAGCAGGCCATCGCTGAAAAACGGGGTGAACCACTGATCGTACTCACGGAGATGCTCCGAAATCTGGTGCATCTGGGTGGTTTGATTCATCGATCCGCAGACAAACAGTATCTTCTTCCTCATTCGCTTTCTTTACTGACTTGTTCGGCATCCTGAAGATGAATGCCTTCCATAAACATCACTCCGTAACCTATGGCATACCAGATAACCTCCTTGAATCGGCGCAGCATCACGAACGCTCCTCCCCATGCGAGATGATCGGGCAGGCCAAGTGCTTGAAAAAATGCGAGATAGCCCAAGTCCTGAATTCCCAGACCTGATGGAATGAAAAAAAAGATCGCCCTGAGAATGGTGAGCGCCGTATCGAATGCAAGCACTTGAAGGAATGTCACCTTGAGACCAAGGAGGGACAATATAAGATAACTTTCCAAAGCAAGCATCATCCAAGACAGGATATATATACCCATGACCGGCAGCAGCGATCTGATACCGCCCGACATGACCCGCTGAAGTTTCTGGTCGGTCTCTTCGAACCCCGCCTCCTGGCTCAGCAGCCACTGACGCACCTTTTCAAACGGGATTTTCATCAGAACCTGATGCAGCCTCCGCGCGGCGTTTCCGTTAGTCATCACGACGAGGAGCAACATGAAGCCGAGGGTAATGGAGATGCCCGCGACGACCATGATCACGCCAAGTCCTTCGAAATCGATCACCTGCGCCGACACCGCCTGCAACAAGCCGAAACCGGCAATCGCGCCAATGAGCGTATAGAACCCCTCTGTCGCGGAGAGCAGGAGCTTGCGCACCGCAACGCTGGCAAAGCCGTCCGGCAGAGGAATGCCGAGAAATCTCCGGCAAAGCCAGGGCCGCAGCGGCTCGCCGACAGCGATGCCCGCCGGCAGGGTCATGGAAATCGTCTCGGTGACGAGCTGGATTTTGAACAGAGAGAAAAACGACACCACGCCATTCTCTTTCGGAATGAGCCGCCGCCACGCAGCCGTTTCGAGCAGATGAAGCGCAAAATATGGCAGGAGAATCAGAACCGAAGAGGGGCCGATCAAGCTGATCCGCTTCAGAGAACCAATTAGATCGACCTTGCTGAACAGATAGGCGATGAGCGCCAGACCGGCCAGCAATCCGGCATACCCTGACCAGGAATTTTTTCCTTTTTTGCAAGCTTGCATGTAATCGACTGGAAATGAAACAGTTCTGCGCACGCCGCGGCCATCACCCGGCTGCACGGCCCGAACGCTTTTGAAGTAAAACATCGAACACCCATGATCCGCCCTTCCAGAGTGCGCGGAAAAACACCACCTGCACGGCCAGTTCTGAAGAAAAGCGACCAAATATAACGAAAATAAGGGATTCCCGTGACGTTGCCATTTTGCCAGTTCCCGTAACCGCCAGGATTTCTGTTTCGACTTGTCTGTTTGCAGAGCGCGGAGTCGTACAGATGAGCCGGATAGCAAAAGTTGAAAAACTGTTGGAGAAGAGAGCGTCGATTGTTACATACCAGTATGATCATACTCAGAGCGATCCTGTCACTCTGTCCATATTACTGGACTTCCTTGTAGACCGTTTGCGTCAGACCCGATTTCACGACTCTCTTCACAGCATCCCGAAATCAAACTTTCGTATATGGGACTTATCAACCCTGATTTCCAGACCTTGCCTGAGCTGTTCACCTCCGTGTTCAGTCATTACAAAGGCCAGAGCGACAAAGCCCCGCTCGCCAGAAAAATCCAGGGCGCTTATGTCCCGATCAGCTATGACTCTCTCGCGGAGGATTGTCGGCACTTTGCCGCCTACCTGAAAAATCGGGGAATCGAAGCGGGTGACCGGGTTGCCATTCTGTCGGAAAACCGGCCCGGCTGGTACCTGGCCGACATGGCCATTCTCTCGCTCGGGGCGACCAACGTGCCGCTCTACCCCTCCCTGCCGCCGAACCAGATTGAGTACATCCTGAACAACTGCGGCGCGAAGGGAATCATCGTCTCAAACATGCTTCAGCTTGGCAAAATCCTCTCCATCTGGCAGAAGCTTCCGGAGCTGAACATGGTGATCGTCATGAACCGGCTTGAAGAACCGGTCGAAGAGGTGGTTGATCTGGGACAGGCCAAGGCCGAAGGGATCAAAATCCTGCAAGCCGCGCCCTGGATGCTCGACGGTATCAAATGCAGTCCGGACGACGTTGCCACGATCATCTACACCTCGGGCACCACCGGTCTGCCAAAGGGAGTGATGCTCACGCACCGGAACCTGTGTGAGAACGTGAAATCGTGCTCAACGGTGATCCGCCTCGACGAGACCGACAGCAGCCTCTCCTTCCTGCCGCTTTCACACGCTTACGAACGCACCGGAGGCTACTACCTGCTGTTCGCCTGCGGCGCGAAGATTTATCTGGCCGAAAGCATCGAAACCATCTCGCTCAACATGTCGGAGGCCAAACCCACCATCATCTTCACCGTGCCGAGGCTCTTCGACCGCATCAGGTCGAGCATCATGAAATCGGTCACGAGCGAAGGGGGGATGAAGGAGAAAATCTTCTTCTGGGCGGTCAGCACCGGCGAGAAGTACCACAAGCAGCTTGCCGTCGGAAAGGTGTCGCCGCTGCTCGCCGTGCAGCACAACCTTGCAGACAAGCTGGTCTACAGTAAAATCCGTAAGAAATTCGGTGGACGCCTGCGCTATTTCGTCTCTGGCGGCGCAGCGCTGCCACAGAAGACTGGCGAATTTTTCCAGTCCATCGGCATCACGATTATGGAAGGTTTCGGCCTGACTGAAACCTCGCCCGTCACCCACGTCAACCGTCCGGAAAAAGTCAAATTCGGCACGGTTGGCCCGCCGGTCAAGAACGTCGAGGTGAAGATCGCGCCAGATGGCGAAATCATGCTCAAAGGCCCCAACATCATGAAGGGGTACTGGAAAGATGAGGCGGCAACCGCAGAGGTGATCAAGGATGGCTGGTTCTACACGGGCGACATCGGCGTGATCGATTCTGATGGATACCTGAAAATCACCGACCGCAAGAAGCACATCATCGTGACCAGCGGCGGCAAGAACATCGCCCCGTTACCCATCGAGAATATGATTCTCGACAGCCCGTATGTCGATCAGGTGATGATTGTCGGTGAAAAGCGCCCGTTCCTGATCGCGCTCATCGTGCCCGACTTCCTGAAGCTCAGAGATTTCGCGGCGGAGCACCAGATCAAATCCGCAAACACCAAAGAGCTGATCGCCAACAAAGAGGTGGTTCAGATTTACGAGAAGTTGCTCAAAAGCATCTCGCGCCAGCTCGCGACGCATGAAAAGGTGAGGAAATTCCTGCTGATCGATGAGCCATTTACTATCGAAAACGGCATGATGACCCCAACGCTCAAACTCAAGCGCAAGGAGATTATCAGCAAATACAGCGCCGAGATCGACAATCTCTACAACGCGCTGAACATGGTCTACAACACCGAGTGAGTTCAGCGGGCAAGCTCGTTCGGCAAGATGCTCATAGTGTCAAGTCAAAACCAGACAGTCTGGTGTATTCCCCGTCATTGCGAGCCGTCCGTATCCAGTAGGATACCGCACACGGACATTGAACATGGTTATCCTGACAACCCCTGTCATTTCCGATTGTAGGGACGGGTCTTGTGCCCGTCCTCTTGATAATGTCCGCATCCCTTCGATGTTCATGGAAAGGAGCATAGCGACGCGGCAATCCCGACTTGTCGGGAAGCAGCGAAATCAACAAAAGATGGATCGCCACGTCCCGACAAGTCGGGCCTCGCGATGACGAATATCCGTCATTTTTTTCTTGCCACGCCAATAGGTGATGTCTCTCTTCTCAGTTATCCTGATTTCAGGATGACATCCATAAGGATAAAATTTAAAATTTTCTTGATTTTACTTGACTTTTGTGGTATTCTTTAAGAAGTTTCATGACAGGCCAGTCTCACAGAACACTGTTGATGAGCGCCACATGAGACGAGATATGAAGAAACGAACTAATAACTTGTTAGATGACTACTATATTAGCGACAATCGTAATTATTGTATCGGCGATAATAAATTTCTATCTCTTAACAACTATTTTTGTTTGTATTTTTTATGACATACCAATAACCAAAAAACTTGATAAGCATGGATATATTACTCGTAAAGGAATAATTAATCATTGCGTTAAGAGTTTAGTTGTTTGCTTTATTATATTTGTATTTTTGTGTAGTGTCGCATATTTACTATTCCAAATATACGGATTTGGTTTTTCTGTTAGTTATTTCATTGGTGTAGTTATCGGTCTTATTATGGTATTATGGAAATTACTAAATCTAAGATCATTTAATAATTACACAAGATATTTAGATTATTACAGAAAAATGTATAAACAGTATATTTCAACTTATGATATTAGCGAATTATATGATGTAATTACAGGAAAAGAAGGTGAATTTGATAGAAATACGGAAAAAATGATCAATAAAATCATCTAACAAGACGGTGGAGATAACGCCTGCTAGTCGTAGATTTTTTTTGAATTTTATTGGGTATTTTTCGCTTTTTTGTGTTTATTATAGCTTGTTGGCGTTTCGGCAGGCGTATCTCACCTTATCGTTAGGCGCGTAACCAAATGACAACACAAAGCATTTCTATCAACATCAATTTAGATGGGCTTCGTGGTGAGCTTCAACGCTCACTTCAAGATGTTATTTGCCTAGTGTCCACTGGCTTAAGTGCAAACTCCAACATAGACCCAAATAATCTATCTCTTCCCACAGCGATAAAGCATTCGTTCAGTAGCATTAACATGAACGAGTCAGAGTTTGATGAATATTATAGGCAATGGATCATATCTAATGGGTTTCGTGATGCCATAGAATCCATAAGTACATTTCTTGAATCGGCAAACCGAGTTTTATCAATATGGGGGTTGGTAAAGAAACAAAACTCAGGAGAATCAGTTACTGCCGAAGAGTGGAAGCATATTTTTCAAGATGCTGGAAATAAATTTCATAGGCTTGGCCTTCCAGATAAAATAAAACACATAAATGAACAACATCAAATATCTGTAACAGAAGCTTTGTCAGAGCAGGTTCTTAGTTTAAATATTGCTCGTAATTGCTATGTACACAGAAAAGGGATTGTAAGTGATAGAGATGCAAATTCAGATGCCGAATTGAAAGTTATGTGGACGCACATGCATATGTTCCTTATGAACGAAGATGGTGAGCAAGAACTCATTTTTGGCGTACCATTAGAAAAGGAAAGCACTGTTCATGTAAAAAGACAACAGAAAGAAAAAACGTTTCCAATCGGCACCAGACTAAACTTTTCAGTCAATGAAGTCTCTGAAATGCTTTGGTGTTTTTTTCTTTTTGGTAATGAATTAGTTATGAATATCAGTAAATTTGGAGAACTACATGGTTTTGTGCAACCTGCTGATGCACAGCAAGGATAATGCGCCTAACACGGCGCTCCAGCCGACGCGCCAAAGGCGCGCGCGGCTGAGCTAGAGCGTTAGCGGACATCCTGCCCAAGTAAACCAACGGGTGTTGAATCCAGGCAGCCTGAGTCGCTCGGCTGGAAGAAAAAAATCGAAATCGGAATCAAAGCACAACGTGACCGTAATCGCTCCTTCGAGCAAGGGAGTGATCATCATTTACCTCCGCCCCCACCAGACTCCCCGACAATCCGGAGCATCCGGTTGTCGCCGTACTCCTCGATCATCGACTCCATGACCATCGAATCGACAATCGAGCCTATGCCGTGCGGGCAATCGGCGTAGCGCTCCTCGACCGATTCGCGCGAGAGTTCGCCAGCGGCGAGCAGTTCGCGCAAAAGCGCTCCGCGATACCAGCGGCGCGAGCCTTTGAAGCTCGACTGCTTCGTCAGCGGCGCGATGCCGGTTTTCCTGCCGGTCAGCTCCATCGCGCCGAAATCCATCAGCGCGTTGTGCCAGTCGCGGCTCCGACCTTTCGGCAGCACCTCGTGAGCCACATCAAGCAAGGCTTTCGGCGTGATCGATTCGGGAAGTTGCAGCTCGTGGATCAGCACGCGCCGGATGTTGGTATCGACGGCGGCTATGTCGAGGTTGTCGGCGAAGACAGGAATCGAGCGGCTCGTGTAGGCGCCGATGCCGGGAAGCGCGATGAGTATGGCGGGATCGCCGGGCACCTCGCCGCCATGCTGCTCGACGATCATCGCCGCCGCGCGATGCAGCCGCTGGCCACGCCCGTTGTAACCGAGGCCACTCCACTCTTCGAGCACCTCGCGAAGCGAAGCCGAGGCGAGAGCCCGAACATCGGGAAAGCGCCCCAGCCAGCGCAGAAAGCGCGGCGCGACGCGGTCAGCCTGGGTCTGTTGCAGCATCACCTCGCTCACCATGACGGCGTAGCGGTCGGTGGTCAAGCGCCAGGGAAAGCTGCGCCCGTTCTTTTCATAGAAGTCGAAAATCCTCGACTGAAAAGACTCGACACAAGCGGTATTCATGGCAGGGTAAAATCAGAAAGGAAATAATAACGCAGCCCGTGCTCTTCGTCCATCAACGTCCATTGCGTCCATCAATGTCCATCAAAGCAGCGCTGCGTAAAAACCAACAAAGCAGCGCCACCGTAAAGTTGCGCTGCTCTGCCTGAAAGCTGGAAATGCTACAGCTTACGCCTGGGCCGAAGCGCTCTTGCGCTCCTTGACCTTCAGCGCGGCCTTGCCGGTACGCTTGCGGAGGTAGAAAAGCTTGGCTCTTCTGGCCTTGCCGTTCCTGACCACCGTGAC
>CAIUQW010000342.1 GCA_903901395.1 uncultured Chlorobiales bacterium
GCAACGTATTGTAAAATAGTATCATCTGTCGTAGATTCCTGAAACTTGAACGTTCTTTTTCAGATTTCGAGCGATCATCCAGAAAGGCGGAGGGACTGGCCCTGCGAAGCCTTGGCAACCTTCATTCCACATGAGCGGTGCCAAATCCATCCCGGAGGAAATCCGGGAAAGATGATGTATGCATTCCTGCTGATTTCATACCTCTCTTGTTAAGCTTTCACGCGCGCATCCTGACCCCAAACCTTCTGCATGGAGCGTAAGCTTCAATCACAGAATATTTTATCATGACCAGGGATAATTCCTTCCGGTTCGAGACCTTGCAGGTTCACGCCGGGCAGGAGCCTGATCCGGTGACCGGATCACGGGCCGTGCCCATCTATCAGACCACCTCTTACGTGTTCGAGAACGCCGAGCATGGCGCGGATCTGTTCGCGCTGCGCAAGGCGGGCAACATCTATACGCGCCTGATGAACCCGACCACCGACGTGCTCGAAAAGCGCATGGCGGCGCTCGAAGGGGGCAAGGCGGCGCTTGGCGTGGCGAGCGGCCACTCGGCGCAGTTCATCGCCATCGCCACCATCTGCCAGGCGGGCGACAACATCGTCTCGTCGAGCTATCTCTACGGCGGCACCTACAACCAGTTCAAGGTCGCCTTCAAGCGCCTCGGCATCGAGGTGAAGTTTGTGGATGGCAACGATCCCGAGGCGTTTAGCCGCGCTATCGACGGCAACACGAAGGCGCTCTACATGGAGTCGATCGGCAACCCGGCGTTCCACGTGCCCGACTTCGAGGCCGTCGCCGCCATCGCCTGCGAAAACGGCATTCCGCTGATCGTCGATAACACCTTCGGCTGCGCGGGCTATCTTTGCCGTCCCCTCGACCACGGCGCATCCATCGTCGTAGAATCCGCAACCAAGTGGATCGGCGGGCACGGCACCTCGATGGGCGGCATCATCGTCGATGCCGGAACGTTCGATTGGGGCAACGGCAAGTTTCCGCTCTTCACCGAGCCGTCGGAAGGCTATCACGGTCTGAAGTTCTACGAAGCGGTCGGCGATCTTGCCTTCATCATCCGGGCGCGAGTCGAGGGGCTGCGCGATTTTGGCCCGGCGATCAGCCCCTTCAACTCCTTCATGCTTTTGCAGGGCCTCGAAACGCTCTCGCTTCGCGTGCAGCGCCACCTCGACAACACGCTTGAACTGGCCCGCTGGCTCCAGTCGCACGACGCGGTTGCGTGGGTGAACTATCCCGGTCTGGAGGATCATCCGACGCACGAGCTGGCGAAGAAATATCTGACGCATGGATTCGGATGCGTGCTGACCTTCGGCGTCAAGGGCGGATTTGAGAAGGCGGTCAGGTTCATCGACAGCGTGAAGCTGGCGAGCCACCTTGCGAACGTCGGCGACGCAAAGACGCTCGTGATCCATCCGGCATCGACGACGCACCAGCAGCTCAGCGAGGAGGAACAGCAGTCGGCAGGCGTCACCGCCGACATGGTGCGCGTGTCGGTGGGCATCGAGCACATCGACGACATCGAGGCTGATTTCAGCCAGGCTTTCGAGAATTTAGCATGACCCGGATGGAGCACAGATCGATCATTTCCGACAGTA
>CAIUQW010000343.1 GCA_903901395.1 uncultured Chlorobiales bacterium
ACAAACGGATGGGCGACGCTCTGCGGCAATCGTCAATCTGATTATACAATAACTTTGCATTTCAAAACAACACAACAAACAGAGATTGTTATCGTCCGATTCCTTCCGGAGTGAAGACAAACCCCACCCAGATGCCTCTCGAACCGAACTCCTTCGGCAGAGGTGGAAACGGCAGCGATTTCGCAAGCGCACTCCTGACCGAGCTGTTCAGGTATTCACTCGATGATTTCCGGTCGTACCGAATCTCGCTCACCGACCCGTCGGGCATGATCAGAAGGGACACATAGACCTCCATACCCGTGGCGCTCTGAACCATCGGGCTTGAAAATTTCCAGTTTTTGTCAATGATAGTGGTGATTTTCGCTTTGTAGGGATCGAACGCTTTGCCGCCAGCGCCATAACGGCCGCCGCCCGCCCCGGAGCCGGTACCGGAGGATGCCGTACCCGCGCCCTGGGTGGCCACCTTTTTCTGGAGACTCGACAGCGTGCTGCTGAGATTGGACGGTCCGGTGACCGCATTGGCTGGCAGTTGCTGCGCTGCCGTCTTTTTGCGAAGCTGCTCCAGAGCGGTCTGAAGACGCTTCTGCTCATCCGCCGCGCTCTCCTTTTTCCTGAGCTGATCGAGCGTTGCCTGAAGACGCTTCCGCTCATCCGCCGTACTCTCTTTTTTCAAAGCCGGCTCGGGAAGTTTGACTGGAATTTTTTCAGGAATTTTTTTGACCGTGGTTGGCTCGGGAATCCTGGTGAAAGGCTGAGGCGCAGGCGCGGCAATCTCCTTCACTTCGACCGGCTCGGCGGCGGCAGGCGCTTCGATGCTTTTCGGCCCTCCTGCCGCTCCCGGCAAGCCCGGCATCTCCACCAGCGAGACGTTGACGATCTTCATCGGCGGATGCGTCCGCACGTAGAAAAGCTGCAATGCGACAACCGCCGCGATGAGCGCGACATGCGCCGCGCTGGCAAGCCCGAGCCAGGCGTAAAAGCGCCGTTGCTCCAACCTCAGTTCATCCCTGCTCTGCATGGCGAGTCCGACGGATCAACGTTTCTGGCTATCCTGTACCGAAGGTTCGGTCACCATGCCGATCTTCTCGACTCCGGCTTCGCGGATGGAGGCCATGACCGACATGACGAAACCGTACGGCAGCGTCCGGTCGGCCTTGAGATAGACTTCGTCGGCCTTCATCGATTCGAGAATCTTCGGCAGCCGCTCGGCGATCTGCGAGGCGTCGAGCTGGTAATCGTTGATCGTGACCCGCCGCGCTGCATCGACGCTCACGACGAGTCCCTTGGGTTCGATATCCATCCGCTCGTGCGTGGTCTGCGGCACATCGACCTTCATGCCGCTGGTCATCATGGGGGCGGTCACCATGAAAATCACGAGCAGCACCAGCATGACATCCACGAAGGGGGTCACGTTGATCTCGCTCATGAGCCTGGTTTTCTGTCCGGTCATCATCTTCACGCTCCTCGCTTACTGGTTGAGCAGTGAATCAACGAAGTCGGGCGCGAAATCCTCCATGTCACGCTCGATCTGACCGATCTGATGGGTGAGGTAGTTATAGCCCATGACGGCGGGAATTGCCGCGACGAGGCCGGTCGCCGTCGCCACAAGCGCTTCGGAGATGCCGGGAGCGACCGCGGCGAGGGAGGCCGATTTCATGAGGCCGATATTCTGGAAGGAGGACATGATGCCCCACACTGTGCCGAACAGACCGATAAATGGAGCAGTGTTGCCAACAGTGGCGAGAAACGGCACCATGCGTGTCAAACGCTTGCTCTCGGCGTTGACCTCCCGCTTGATGGCGAGCCGGATACGCTCCTTCAGGCTCGACGCGGAGGAGCGGTCACGCCCGGCGCTGTACTCGATGTAGCCGGCGCGAAAAACTCTCGGAAGCGAACCGTTCCGGTAGCTTTCGCTCGCCGCGAAAAGTTTGTCGGCACTCTGCGTGTCGAAAAACGAGTCGAGAAAATGCTGCGACTCGTTCATCGATTTTCTGACAAAACCAAATTTCCAGGCGATGATCGCCCAGGAGATGATTGAAAAGAGAATCAACACCGTCAGCACCATCAACACCACCGGCCCCGCCCCTGCAATCATCGTAACAATACCGCCACCACCTTGTTCAGACATGCTCGCTTCTCTCGTATAGTTTCACGTTAAAAACATTACAGGACAATCAGATGGCGAACGACCATATAGGCGACCGCTGAACCCGATATAGCACACAATGTATTCACCAGATCGTTGTTTACAAAATGGTATCCCTTGAGAAGTTCATTTGCGACGAGACTGCCATCGGGGGCGACGCTGTGCGTGCGTTCCGTCACCTTCTGGCGGATGGGGTCGTAGTACTGCGCCTGCACCGTCGCGCCGAAGAAGCTGTCCACGAGGCTGGCGATGAGACCGGAGACGCCGATGACGAGCAGCGACTGAACAATACCGAGCTTGTGCACCCATGAAACGTCCATCAGCACGGCGCTCGAACAGACGAAGAGCGAGCCGATGAACGATGCCGAAGTGCCGGGAATGGAGACGCCGCCGGAGGTTCCGACCGGCACATCCTTGAAGGTGGTGATGAGCCGGGCTTTCGCGTTGGGCCACATGGTGCCGATTTCTGTCGCCCAGGTGTCGGCCTGCACGGCGGCGAGCGTGCCGAGATAAGCGAAGAAAATATAGGGATCGTCGGTCAGCGAATAGAGCACCATCATGATCCACGCCACTCCGCCATTGGCGTACACCTGACCGGCATCGCGCTGCGACCCCTTCTCGAACACGAGATCGAACTTCGCTTTACGCTTGTGGCCAAGCTTGGAGAGAATGGATGAAAGCAGATAGAACGTCAGGAGCGGCACCGTCCAGTCAAGACCGCCAACGCCGAAAATGGTCGTGCCAAGCAGAAAGGTCGCCGTCGCTCCGCTGTTGTTGAGGAACTTCACCTTGATCGAAAAGACCGCCAGAAGCAGCGCGAAGAGTCCGCCAAGCAGAAAACCTTCGAGCGTCACCATGTGGTTGACGTCGATTATGTAGAGCACATAGGCGATCGATAACGGAATGAAGAGGTTATCGAGTCCCCATGACAGCAGCGCTTCGACCGCCGTGGCAAGCAGCGCGAGCAGCAGCGCAAGCCCGAGCAGCATCCAGACCGGCTGCACGGCAAGCCCAGCGGTGAACGCCGGCTGGAAAACAAAGAGTGAAACCGACAGAATCACGAGGCTCGAGATGAACATGGCCATCGATCCCTCGAAGCTCTTGCGGCTTTTGGTCAGATTCTCGATATGGCGTCCGCCTGCCGCCGTGCCCACCAGCGCAGCCAGGGCGTCACCGATGCCCTGCACCAGCATGGAGGTTTGCAGAATCCAGACATGCTGCCCCCAGAGAAAGAGCGCCTGCACGAAAAAAACCAGCGGAAAAAGCACCGGGCCATAACTGATGACCCTCTCGCCCTCTTGCGTTACAACAGGCTCGCCAAGATC
>CAIUQW010000344.1 GCA_903901395.1 uncultured Chlorobiales bacterium
CGCCGCTCGACTTGAACATCGCGAGAGTTTCCGAATTGGTCATGGAGAAACAACGGTCAAAAGTGCGTTAAAAAGGCAAACCGTTAAAGATACAGAAGCCCCCGCGAAATGCTAAACCCAAAATGGCGCGAATGGCGTGCGGATGCGTTCACGAGCGACCGTCGAGGTATCCCTGAAGGATAAGGCAGGCCGCGGCGGTATCGAGCCGCCCCTTTTCGTTGCGCGTCTTTCGGCTCTTGCCCGAAGCGGCGAGCAGCTTCATCGCCGTGCGGGAAGAGCGATGCTCATCGAACGTCTCCACCGGAACGCCGGGAAACGCCTCCCGAAGCTCCGCGACAAACCGGTCGATCACCCCAGTCATGCGGTTCTCGCCACCCGTATCGCTCAACGGATAGCCAACCACGAACATCTCGATCCCCTCATCGTCCCGCACCTTCGACAGCACTTTGACCAGCCCCTCCATATCGAACGTCCCCAACGGCTGCGCAAACATACGCAAAGGATCACTCACCGCCACCCCAATCCGCTTGGTGCCAAAATCAATGCCGATGATACGCTTGTGAGTTGGAGGCATGGTGGATAGTTGATAGTTGACAGTTTATAATTGATAATGTAACAACGCGGGGTGATGAATAGATCGGTTTGAAAAATTCGAGCTAAGTAACCTTTTGTGTGGCATTTTGATCTGTTTTTGAGGCCAGAAAAAAGGCTGTGACGGCTCGTTTACGCTCAGCGGAAAGGCCGCGATGTTGTCGTAAGAGTCCCTTTGAGTCGAGCATTCACGCCGCCCTCCACAGGGTTGCTCGTGCGCGGCACGCCAGCCACGTCGTTAAAGGTGAAGAGGTAGAGCAGTGCGTTGTTGAGGTGCGATCTGGCTGCCCTCAATTTTCGATGGGTATACCACCAACGACCCGTTTCAGCTGATCGACTACGTTCAGCCAGAAATCCCGCATGACGCTTCTGCCATGCAGCGAACTGCTGAACCCATGATCGAGCATGTTCTTGAGACCTGACCTTCCAGAGCGAGCGCACCAGATGCCAGAGCTGTTTACCTGCTTCGGTCTGGGGATTTCTTGACACGCAAGTGCTGACAAAGCGTTCAACATGCACCAGACATCGCTGGATGCGTGCTTGCGGAAATCGATGTAAGATGGCCTGCTGCAAGCCTTTCTCTTCATCGATGACAACCGTGCCAGGAGGCGAGAGGCGCAAAAGAATGCATTCCAGGCCGCGAAACTTTCCCGATCAGCGAAATGCCATGCATGAACATTCGACAAATCGCGAGCGATCAGAACAACATTGGTTCGGCCTGACAGATACACGCCATCCAGGATCAGCATGTCGGACAGAGCTTTTTTGCATACGATCAAACAAGGCTTTCTTTAATCGTAATAAAAATTCCTTGTAATCCCTTTTAAATCATATGGTTCTCGCTCATACCATCCTGCACGAATGGTTACTCGGTTGTCGTTTTAGGGAACTTTATAAATAAAAGACCTCTTATTTCATAATCACTCACTGACAAGGCACGCTTCGACAGGGTGCCGCCGCGGATGAATGAGAGCTGTAAGAGGTATTTTATTAATCAGTTAACTTAAAGTAACGACCATGAAAAAAACATCGACAATGGTGATGGTCGCCGTTGCGCTCCTCGCTGGAGCCGGTGGCAATGTCTGGGCGAACGGTACGGAAATACCACCTCCAGAACCTTCAGTCTATACGCCGCCACCTCCCCCGCCGCCCATGGAAAAAACAGCTCCGGCTCCCGCCAAAAAGGAAGGAGGCACGTACATCAGTGGCGCGATCGGCATTGGAATTCCCGGATCATTCAAGACCGATTACACACCTGTCGAAACCGTGGTCGAACATTGCACCGCTGGGGACCACGTGCACAAAAAGCACATGAAGCATAACAAGAGCTACGTGCCGCCGCCGAACTGCACGTATGAAACCGTCGAGTCCGTCGATACAGCGAACAGTGCCAAATTCGATATGAAATCCGGTTTCGCGGTCAACGGCGCGATCGGTTACAATTTCGGCTCGGCCAGGCTCGAAGGGGCATTGGGCTATCAGAAGCACGATTTCACCGACCTCGACGAGAATATTTCGCTGCTGACCGTCATGGCCAACGCCTACTACGATTTCGCTGCAGGTTTTGGCATCAACCCCTACATCATGGGCGGTCTCGGCATGGCCCATGTCAATATGTCGTGGTCATCCGAAAATGAAGATGTGTTCGCCTGGCAGCTCGGCGCGGGGCTTGGCTACAAAGTCGCAGACAATACGACACTCGACCTCGGGTATCGCTACCTGAAACCATCCGAATTCGATACTCACGGCCTGGGCGATGGACGCCTGGAGTGCCACAACATCATGCTGGGCCTCAGATACCAGTTCTGATAACAGTTTTCATCCAGTTCGAGAACAAATGTCATCCTCCGGACAAGCGGAAATCATGTCTCTTGTGAATAGTGCTTTTATTTTAAAAGTATTTTAGCTATTAATGCTGATGTGTGAAATATCTCGAATTATGAAGGCATGACCGGTTGATGAAAAAAGTGGTAAACAAGAGTTTTTTTTAACTTTTAAACGAATGGAACGACTATGAAACAAACTTCGAAAATGGTGATGATCGCCGTTGCGCTCCTTGCGGGCGTGAGCGGTAACGCTTGGGCCAATGGTACGGAAATGCCACCAGAACCGTCCACCTATACTCCTCCGCCGGCTCCTGAGTACAAGCCTGCGCCTGCGCAGTCGGTGGTCGTGACAAAACAAACAAGCCGCAATAGTGGCCCGTACATCAGCGGCGCGGTGGGAATCGGCTTCCCCGAAAAAGCCAAGCTCGACGATGATGAGATCAATCTGGATGAGGGCGTCGTTCTGAATGGCGCGATCGGTTACAATTTCGGAACGGCGAGGCTCGAAGGCGCGGTCGGCTATCAGAAGCACGATCTCAGCGATGATATTTTTGATGATGACGTTTCGCTCCTGACGGTGATGGCGAACGCCTACTATGATTTCGATACCGGCACCGAGATCAGACCCTACATCATGGGCGGCGCCGGTCTGGCTCATGCCGATATGTCATGGGCCTCCAATAGCGACGATGTTTTTGCCTGGCAAGTTGGCGCGGGCGTGGGCTTCAAGGTCGCTGACCAGACAACCCTCGATATCGGCTACCGGTATCTGAAGCCGAATAAAATCGATATCGGCGAGGGCGATGAAGCAAGATGGGCCGTTCACAACATCATGGTCGGCCTCAGATACCAGTTCTGAAACCATCGGAAAATCAGCGCAAATCAAAACCGGAAGCACTCGTTGTTTCCGGTTTTTTTGTCGATCCCCCCACGACTTTTCCGCATCCTGACCGATACTCGTCACCCAGCCCCGCTTCCGCCTCTTTACAGCTTCACTGAAATGTTTATATTGCCCCCCTGTCTCGAATCGCTCCTCGACTGCTGAACTCCTGTTTCATGCAACTTGTCGTGGCGGTTCGCCTTCAATCAATAAGACGCCTCGCAGGCAACGCTTGGTTCATGAAAAAACGACTCTTCACCCCTGGGCCGACGCCGGTACCCGAAAATGTCATGCTTCGCATGGCCGCGCCGATCATTCATCACCGGAATCCTGAATTTATGGATATTCTGGAGCGGGTGCATGAAGACCTGAAGTATCTGTTCGGAACGACCCAGCCGGTGGTGGTGATGACCTGTTCGGGCACGGGCGGCATGGAGGCGGCGGTGTCGAGCCTGTTCAGGCAGGGTGACAAGGTGATCACGATCAATAGCGGCAAGTTCGGCGAGCGCTGGGGCGAGCTGGTGCGCATCTACACGGGCAACTGCGTCGAAGAGATGGTCGAGTGGGGCACGGCGATTTCGCCGGAGCGCATCGGCGAGC
>CAIUQW010000345.1 GCA_903901395.1 uncultured Chlorobiales bacterium
ATGCCGGGAAGCTTCGCGAACTCTTCGATGAGCGCCTCGACGGCTCCTGAGCTGTAACGCATGAAGTACGGTTTACTCGCCCTGACCGAAATGCTTCATCAGGTCGGCGGGATTGATCATGCCGCCAGCGGCTTTCTGAATTTCGTTCTGCGCGAGCTGCGCCGAAGCGTCGAGCGCCTTGTTGACTGCGGCCACAACCAGATCCTGCACCATATCGACATCGTCCATGATCTCGGGATCGATGGAAATTTCAAGCAGTTTCTGCCGCCCGTTGACCTTCGCCTTGACCATGCCGCCACCCGCCTCGCCTTCGGAGACAAGCTTTTCGAGCTGCTTCTGGACATCCTGCATCTTCGCGCCGGCATCCTTGAGCTGCTTCATCATATCACTGAAATTGGGCATCGCCATCGTGTTTCTCCTGTGGTGCGGTAACGTGTTTTTCTCAGATCGGTCGGATCAGACAGATCAGTCCGATCCGACCGGTCTGCAATTCAATTCTTCCTGCGCAATGCGAGGTAAATCTTCTCGAGAATATCCTCGGTGGTCAGTTTGTACTTGCGGAGCAGGTCGTCGGGCTTGCCTGATTCGCCGAAAGTGTCCTCGACGGCGACCATCTCGATCGGCACCGGAATGTTGCGGGCGCAGACGTTAGCTACCGCCTCGCCGAGACCGGTGTACATCTGGTGCTCCTCGGCGGTCACGATCGCGCCGGTGTCGTTGGCCGCGCGAACGATGGCGAGCGTGTCGATCGGCTTGATGGTGTGCATGTTGATGACTCGCACGCCGACCCCCTCCTTTTCAAGGATTCTGGCCGCTTCGAGCGCTTTCCACACCATGATGCCGCAAGCGATGACAGTGACGTCCTTGCCGGGATGCAGCTCGATGGATTTGCCGATTTCGAACCCATCCTCGTCGGAAGTGAAGTCCGGCACATTCGGGCGTCCGAAGCGGAGGTAGACCGGGCCGACATGTTCGAGAATCGCCTTGGTGGCGCGTTTGGTTTCGCTGTAATCGCACGGCACGACGACCGTCATGCGCGGCAGACTGCGCATCAGGCCAATATCTTCGAGAATCTGGTGGGTCGCGCCATCCTCGCCGAGGGTAAGACCGGCGTGCGAAGCGCAGATTTTAACGTTGAGATTGGAGTAGCAGACCGACTGGCGAATCTGATCGAAGACGCGCCCTGTCGCGAATACAGCGAAGCTCGACGCCACGGGAATTTTGCCGGTGGTGGCCAGACCTGCGGCCATGGAGACCATGTTCGCCTCGGCGATACCGGTCTGGATGAATCGCTCTGGAAACTCTTTGCGGAAGAGATTCATGTTCAGCGACCCGGTCAGGTCGGCGCAGAGAGCGACAATCGACGGATTCTCGCGGCCAGCCTCAAGCAGGGCCTCGCCAAATCCGGTACGGGTAGCCTTGTTGCCCCGTGAAGTATACTTCGCGGTCTCTTCGATGGTGTTTTTCTCTCCCATTAATGACAGAATACCTTAAATTTGAAAAAGTTAAGCGGGACCTGAGTGCCTGCCGGGGTTAACCCCGCCATTGATATTGAGTTGCGCCCACAAAGCCCATTCCGGTGATGAAAGTTGAATATAAGCATACGCATATAGCGGCAAAAAAAAAATTAGGCCAAAACTTCCTGCTCGACAAGAACATCCCGCGCAAGATCGTCCGTGAGTCGGGAATCAGGGAGGGCGACCGCGTGCTCGAAATCGGCCCCGGCTTCGGCGCACTGACGACGGCGATTCTCGAAACGGTGCCATCGTTCACAGCAATCGAAAAAGACCCGGAGCTGGCACGCTTCATCCGCCAGGAGCACCCGCAGATCGAACTCATCGAGGGCGACTTCCTCAAAGTGCCGCTCGAACCGCTCGCGGGGGACACTAAACTCGCCGTGCTCGGCAACATCCCCTACTCCATCACCAGCCCGATCCTCTTCCGGCTGCTCGACAACCGGCATTTGATCTCCTCCGCCACGCTGATGATGCAGCACGAAGTCGCCCAGCGCATCGCTGCCGTGCCCGGCACGAAAGAGTACGGCATCCTCGCCGTGCAGATGCAGGCCTTCTGTGACGTAAAATACCTCTTCAAAGTAGGCCGAGCAGTCTTCAAACCCCGCCCGGAAGTAGACAGCGCCGTCATCCGCATGGTGCCAAAAGCGCAAGATCCCGTCGAAGACAGCGAAGGCTTCCGCCTATTTGTGCGTCGAGCGTTCCACCAGCGAAGAAAAACGCTGCTAAACAATCTGAAGGAATATTACGATACCTCGTCGGTGCCCGAAATGACGCTCAAGCTGCGAGCCGAAGCGCTGACGGTGGGTGAGTTGATAGAACTGTTCGGGATGCTGCGGAGGATGGAATAAGGCAAAGCAAGTGAACAACTTTTTTGACTGTGGCGTGACTGTTTTCAGAGAAGAAATATTGTTCGATGAAATGATTTTGATTATCCCGACGCGGAATTGGTCAATTTCAAAACCTGATGCGCTTTCGTGCCACGATTAGAACTCTTAGAAAAGAGCAAAATGTGGCGCGAAAGCGCTGAATATACATTCTATACTACAGATCAAGATTGGCGACGTTTCGCATATCCCATTCCGATTATACCAAGCCCCATGAGCATTGCCATGGATGGTTCTGGAATTGGAGTTAAAACTGGGACTTTCTCAGTATAATAAGAATTATAAGTTGATATTGTAAATACATCTGATCCTACATGACTCCAGAAAGTGCCATCCCACTGATAATTTATTTTTTCATCGGATACCCACCATTCCAGCCCTGGATCATCAACGTTCTTGGAATTAAAAGAAAGGGAATATTTACTGTCATCATAAGAAAATGTATTCCAAGAAACAGACGCATTTGTGATAGGCGCATACGTGTACTCTTCATAACCAATTTCACCAATCTCAGGAACCGGGTTTACTAAAGTAAATCCAACCAACACTCTACCAGCAAACAAATGATTGGTAATAGCATCATAAGTCACAATAGCAGCCTGAATTTGACTCACCGTTATAATATTTAATAACATAGCGAACGCCCACGCGAAAATACCTCTTAATAATTTTTTCCTTTTCATTTCACTCCCCCATTTTAGATTTTATTTAATACTTTTTTGAATAACAAACTCAAACAGTACCACCTTCGAGAGATCTGCTTTGTACAACTGCACTACAACGGGTTCGCACGAGAGATGTATGAGTCGAGCAATAGAGGGATACTGATGGGTGCCCGCGCATCTGGAGGCGTAACCTGAAAACAACTGAAATTGTTTACAGAACTACAATGAGTATTTAACAAATAAAATCATTCATTCAATCCCCTTTTTTATTACACGACATAAAATATTTTGTAACTCATTACACTTTATACTCTTACCAAGTGACATATAAAAAACATTTATCAACAATCAACAATACATCGTTTCTCATATATCAAAAATATATCGCACTAACGACGAGCAATATATCTTGATTCAGAATAATGAGATAACTGATTATCCCGCTGCATTGAAAATCTCAAACAATACGAATAAATTGTAAACTCATATCGTATTGTTTAGCAATCGATTCCTGTCAATAGAATCGAGCGCGGCGCTCACACTTGGCGTCGGACGGGAGTTTTTTCCGCTTAACAATCTATTTTGCTTCAGACAAATTTCAGGCGCAATGTCCAGTCGAGGTAAAGAAACGTACACCATTTTTTCTCCTGTCTTAGCGAGGCCATCATGCTTGTCCGGGGCATCCCTCAGCGTCTTATCCTCCGAGAAACGCTTCTCCGTTGCGAATCAAACGACTGAACGTTGCTTTTCAGCTATATACACTACCGTCTGTTCGATAACCGGCGACTGATCTCCTCCGCCACGCTGATGATGCCGCACGTAGTCGCCCAACGCATCGCCACGACGTCCGACACGAAAGAGTCTCTATAGACCTGTCCATGATAAAAAAAGAAGGTTCACCAGACGGAGGCTGTTGGGCCGCCGGTTAATCTGTTCTGTAAAACCGAATTATCTCCTAACGCTTCTCCACAAACCACCCCTTTGCGTCGTGAATCGCCTGGTGTACGGCTTCTTTCGCGATGTCGTGATCATGCAGGAAGGCGTGGCCGATTCGGTCGAGGAGGACGAAGCGGAGTTGCTTGTCGATCTTCTTTTTATCGGAGAGCATGCTGTCGAGCAGCTCGTCGCGGTCGAGCGAGAGGAAGCGCTTCTGGACGAGGCCGCGCGGGAAGCGGAAGCGGGCGAGGAGCGCGAGTCCCTCACGCAACTCCGCTTCAGACAGGAATCCGAGTCGATGCGACAGGTACAGGGCGCAGACCATGCCGATGGTTACTGCTTCGCCGTGGCGTAGATTGCGGTATTCGGCCATCTTTTCGAGGCCGTGCGCGAAGGTGTGGCCGAAGTTCAGGGTCGCCCGCAGGCCGGTGGTTTCGCGGAAATCCTTCTCCACCACATCGGCCTTAATGAAGGCGCTACGGCTGACCGCTTGCGAAAGCCACGGCTCTTCGAGGCGCGTCACCTCGTCCCAGTGCGTGGCGAGCAGGTCGAAAAACTCGCGGTCGGCGATGAAGCCGTATTTCACTACTTCACTCATACCACCGTAAATTTCGCGCGAAGGGAGCGTCCGCAAAAGCGCCGGGTCGATCAGCACCAGCTCCGGCATGTGGAAGAAGCCGATGAGGTTCTTGCCGAGCGGGTGGTTGATGGCCACCTTGCCGCCAATGGAGCTGTCGGTCATGGCGAGCAGCGTCGTCGGCAGTTGCACCACCGGAATACCGCGGTAGAAGCTCGCCGCGATGTAACCGCCGAGGTCGCCGATCACGCCGCCGCCCGCGCAGAGCAGGTTCCAGCTGCGATCAACGTCCGCCTCGATCATCTGTCCGTACAATTTCCACGCCGTCGAAACGCTTTTCGAGGTCTCGCGGGCGGGAACGACCAGCTCGACGGTGCGGAATCCCTGCCGCCGCATCGACTCGACGATGACGTCGCCAAACAGCTCGCGGGTGTTTTCGTCGAAGAGCAGCACGGTGTTTCTGCCGAGTCCCTGCGCGGCATAAAGTTCACCAATTGAATCGATAACCGGCGTTCTGACAATGATATGGCTCTTCGGAGTCTGCATCTCTTACTTCTCGTTAGTGTTGGTTTTCAATACACGCCGGATGTGGCGCTCGATTTTGCGCGTCAGCTCCTCGACGCTTGCGCCGATCTTTTTCGAATCGGTGGTGAGCACCAGATCGGCCTTCAGGTAGCGCGGCTCCCGTTTTTTCAGAAGCTCCGCGATGCGCTGCTGAATCTCCTCCCGCGTCAGCTTGCGCCCGTCGGCACCCTTCAGCAGAGGGCGGTCGGTCTTGTGCTGAAGCCTGAGCGTGAGCACTTCCGGACTCGATTTCAGGTAGATCAATGTGCCGTGCGTCTGGATCAGTTCGAAGCAGCGGTCGTTTTCAAGCACGCCGCCGCCGAGCGAAACGACCATCCGCTCCTGCTGACCGATCCGTTCGAGCGTTTGAAGCTCCAGTGCCCGGAAGGCGGCTTCGCCATCCTCGGTGAAAATCCGGTTGATGCTCTTGCCTGCGGCGAGTTCGATCTCACGGTCGAGGTCGATGAATTCGAAGCCGAGCGAGTTGGCCAGAAGCGGGCCGATGGTCGATTTGCCGGAACCGCTGAAGCCGGTCAGAAATATGAGTGAGTGGTGTTTCATCCTGTGATTCGGCGGACGACGCTGGCCCGCTGTTGATTTGCGGCCAATATACGAAAAAGCGCGATAACCGGCGCGGCGCGATTGCGTCAGCCGCAGAAAGATGATAGCTTCCCGGCATCGGATTCGATCACTGGAAATCATCGTGTATGAAAAGCCTGTATATCATCAAGGCCGGGAGCACCTTCGACAGCGAGGCGCGGCGGTTGGGAGATTTCGAGGATTGGGTGCGGCGCGGTCTCGGCGACGTGCAGTGCCCCGTCACAGTGGTGAACGCCGAGGGCGGCGAGGCGTTACCCGATACGAAACTTTGCGCTGGGGTGGTTGTCACTGGCTCGCACGCGATGGTGACGGACAATCTGCCGTGGAGCATCGCCATCGAGCGGTGGATCATGGAGCTGATCGCGGCGAAAGTGCCATTCCTCGGCATCTGCTACGGCCACCAGCTTCTCGGACGGGCTGCTGGCGGCGAGGTTGGCTACCATCCGCGAGGCCGGGAGGTCGGCACGGTCTTCATCGAGCCGACTCCGGAGGGCGAGCGCGATCCGCTTTTCGACGGCATTCCGGCGCGGTTCGCGGCGCACGTGACTCATGCGCAAAGCGTGCTGCGGCTGCCGGAGGGCGCGGTTCGCCTCGCTTTCAACGACTTCGAGCCGCACCATGCATTCAGGGTTGGCGAGTCGGCGTGGGGCGTGCAGTTCCACCCCGAGTACACGCGGGAGATCATGCAGACCTACGCGCAGGACGAAGTCGCCGACCTCGAAGCGGCGGGCGAGGATGCCGGAGCGTTGCGCGACGCCGTGCAGGACGCGCCGCTGGCCGGGCGGGTGCTTACAAATTTTGCCAGCTTTGTTTCCCGACGGCTCTGAGCCGCTGCACGAGGCCGGTCAGGCGGCGCTTTGTGTCGTAGCACCGTATCGCGCGACGGCAAACACGCTCTGTTGCTGATCAGCATAATCCGTTCACTCGATTCAGCCTGGAGCGGATCATGCTGAATATGGAAGTTCCGGCGGCGGCCAGCAAGTGCGGCTGAGAAAAAAACGTGCCGGAAATTGTGGCTTCCAGCACGTTGATAATAGTATCTGTTCAGCGCATCCGGATTTCCGAATAGTCACCGATGTTCAGCTCGTGACCCATCGCTGAAACGACGGCATTGTTGCCGACGATCGAGCGGTCAAGCATAATATCGCTCACCTGTGATTTTTGTCCGATGATGGAGTTCGTGATAATGGCATCATTGACGACCGCATCCTCGCCGATGGTTACGTTTGGGCCAATGATCGCGTTAGTGACGGTGGCAGTGTCGGCGATAAAGACGGGCGGGTTAATGATGCATCCTGGACGAGGATCATCCCGGTGATATTGATGAAGAAGAACTTCGTTTGTCGCAAGAAGTGTTTCTGGCGTTCCACAGTCGTGCCAACCCTGGATTGAAAAGGTAGAGAAGGGTTCGCCAAGATCAATCATGTGCTGCAAGGCGTCAGTAAGCTGGAACTCCCCTTTTGTGGTGACGTTGTTTTCTATGATGTAATCGATACTGTTGAAAAGCGTATCAGCCCGGCGCAGGAAATAGAGCCCCACGAGAGCAAGATTGCTCACTGGCTGATCTGGTTTTTCCACGAGCTTGACGATCCGGTTCCCCTCGGTGACAGCCACGCCGAAGCGTCTCGGATCTTCGACCTCTTTTACGCCGAGTGTCGAAATGCGGCTGGCCAGTACCGGCTTGAGGTCTACGTCGAAAATTGTGTCACCGAGGATGATGAAGAGTGGCTCTTCTTCAATGATGTAAGGGGTGCACATGTGGATGGCATGAGCCAGCCCCAGTTGTTTGGATTGAGCTACAAAGGTCAGCTTGATCGAATAATGGGTTTCGATATACTTTTCAATCTGGTCGCCGAGGTGTCCTACGATGATAATCGCCTCATCGATGCCCGACTCGATGAGTTTGTCCATGATATGACCAATGATCGGCTTGCCCGCAACGTTGAGCAACACTTTCGGCTGGGAGTAGGTGTGAGGGCGAAGCCTGCTGCCGACGCCTGCGACGGGGATGATGGCTTTCATATCGAGGTCAACTTTGATTTAAGTGAATATATAAGCCAAGTTACTTGAAATATGGGGATTTATCACTATGCGGATGGCGGTGAATCTTCATCAAGCGTGACAACCGGTGAGCGGAAAGTCATGCGCAAGGTGCATCCCGAGGCGTTTACTGTTCTTGACGCATCGATGTGACAACATGGTCAAAAAGTGATCGAAAAATTTTGAAATGCCTTATCTTTGGCTTTGTCCGGACCAAAGTCGGCCTTTCATGCAATATTTTCCATTTTTTTCAGGCACTCATGGCCAACGGAGCGGTTAAAATATCGGAACAGTCAGGTGTACTGCCCATTGTCGGCGACAGGATCGTGCTGATCACCGCTCGCGGTTCCGGGCGATGGATCATCCCCAAAGGGTATATCGAGAAGGGCATGACGCCCGCCGAATCCGCGGCGAAGGAGGCGCTGGAGGAGGCAGGCATTGTCGGCAGCGTCCGGGAGGAGGAGATCGGTGTTTACTCTTATCGCCGCCCATCTGGCATTTTCTCAGTCAGGATCTATCCGCTGGAAGTCGAGTCAGTGCTCGACCATTGGGAGGAGATGCATGTGCGCCAGCGGCGTCTGGTCACCCCTTCTGATGCAATCGAGATGATTTGCCACAAAGAGCTGAGGAGTCTTGTAAGCGATTATTTTGTCAATCGTTTCGCTCTTTGAGCCATCGAATCGGGAGCATGGTTTTTCCAGTTCTTCGGAACGGAAATTCTGAAAAAAGTATTTGGTGATTTCAGCTCTTGTCGTATATTAGGAGCCTTCCGTTAAGACGGGGCATGGCGCAGCTGGTAGCGTGCCTGCTTTGGGAGCAGGAGGTCCCGAGTTCGAGTCTCGGTGCCCCGACCATAGAGAACGGCGACAGGGATATGTGCCCGTAGCTCAATGGATAGAGCATCAGCCTTCTAAGCTGAGGGTTACAGGTTCGAGTCCTGTCGGGCATACAGGAAGAGGTTTTTTGGCTTTTCATGGTGATTGTAGCTCAGCTGGTTAGAGCGCCAGGTTGTGGCCCTGGAGGTCGGGGGTTCGAGTCCCCTCATTCACCCCGGTTCTGCTTCCGCAATTTCGGCGAAGCGTTTTTTTATTGATTGGCCCCATCGACTAGTGGTTAGGTCATCACCCTTTCAAGGTGGTAGCACGGGTTCGAATCCCGTTGGGGTCACACCATAGCTCCGATAAACTTCGCGGTTTTGACGTGAGTTCACTATAGACGATGATTATCAAGCTCTGTGCTCTCGAAGGTTCAGAGCTTTTTTTATTAGGTTTTGGGGCATCTCTGAAGTTGCCGGTCGGTTCGAAGGCTCGCTCCTCGATCCACATCGTTGGTGACGGTGCTCAGAGATGCTTTTCATGAATGCATTGCTTAATACCCGCCCATGAAAATCTCCGTCAACTGGCTCAAGGAGTTCATCCCCTCGTTTTCATCCGATAGTTTCGATCTTGTCAATCGCCTGACTTTTCTTGGTCTCGAAGTCGAAGAGCTTTTCGAGCAGAAGCTGCCCGACGAGAAGGTGGTCGTAGGCAAAATCGCCGAGGTGCGGCCCCATCCGAATGCCGACCGGCTGCGCATTTGCATGGTCGATACCGGCGAGGGCGAGCTTCGCCAGATCGTCTGCGGCGCGCCGAACGTCGAGGCTGGCATGATTGTTCCTGTGGCCACCATCGGCGCGGAGCTGACCACCGTTTCCGGCGAATCCTTCACCATCAAGCCCGCGAAGATTCGTGGCGAGCATTCGTCCGGGATGATCTGCGCTGCTGACGAGCTTGGTCTCTCCGACGATCACGCTGGCGTCATGGTGCTTGACGAAGCATGCGAGATTGGCAAACCGCTGGCCAGCTACCTCGAAGCCGACACCGTGCTCGACATCGCCGTGACGCCGAACCGCCCCGACGCGCTCTCGCATCTCGGCGTGGCGCGCGAACTTGCGGACTGCCACGAGATCGTCTATCCGCAAGCGCCGGTGATCGAGTTCACGCGCGGCGGCGGTCTGGTCGAAGTGCAGGACGAGGATGCCTGCCCTTACTACACGGCCACGGTCATCCGCGGCGTCAAGGTCGGCCCGTCGCCGCGCTGGCTCGCACGCCGTCTCGAACAGATCGGCCTGCGTCCGAAGAACAACATCGTCGATATTACCAACTACATTCTCCATTCGTTCGGCCAGCCGCTGCACGCCTTCGATCTTCAACGGCTTGCGGGAAGCCGCATCATCGTGCGCAGTGACGCGAGCGACCGTTTCATGGCGCTCAACAATGCCGAATACCAGCTCCAGCCCGGCATGGCAGCGATCTGCGATTCGCGGGAACCGGTAGCCATCGGCGGCGTCATGGGCGGTCTCTATTCCGCCGTGACCGGCAAGACAACTGACATTCTGCTCGAAGCGGCCTACTTCAATCCGGCCTCGATCAGAAAAACCGCCAAACAGCTCCAGCTCTCCTCCGACTCGTCGTACCGCTACGAGCGCGGCGTCGATCCCGGCAATGTGAAGCGGGCCGCCGAATACGCCATCGCCATGATTCTCGAGATCGCCGGTGGCAAGATCGAGGCCGCTGAGGCATGGGGCAGCATGCCGGAGACGCCGAAGATCGTCTCGCTCAGACCGAAGCGGGTCAATGCCGTACTCGGCAGCTCGATCAGCGCCTCTGTGATGATGCGCCTGCTCGAAAAAATCTGCATCAAGGCGTTCTCGCAGGGAGCCGTTTCGGATGATGTCGATTCCATCGCCTTCGCGGTGCCCTCATTCAGGGTTGATATCGAGCAGGAGATTGACCTCATCGAAGAGGTCGCCCGCCTCTGCGGTTACAACAATCTCGAACCGTCACCGGCAATGGTGTCGAGCTATCCGGTCAGCCGCAAGGTGCCGGAATATTTTCCCGACTATCTGCGCAACATCATGATCGGCCTGAACTTCCGGGAGGCGCTCACCAATCCGCTGATCCGCAAAGCCGAGGCTGAGTGTTTCAGCTCGATGCCGGTCAGCGCGCTCAATCCGATCAGTGAAGAGCTCGAAGTGCTTCGCCCGAACCTCGCGTCCTCGCTGCTCAAAGTGGTCGGCCACAATATCCGGCACGGTAATCGCGATCTCCGTCTCTTCGAGGTGGCGCATGGCTTTGAGAAGCAGCCGGAAAGCGAGCGCCGCGCAAACGAGCCTCTCTCGGCATTCAGCGAAAAGGAGCTGCTCACGATTGCGCTGACTGGCCGCCGTGAACCGAGAAGCTGGAACCGCGCGGAGGAGAGCGTCGATTTTTACGATCTCCGCGGCTCGGTGGAGATGTTGCTTGAGAAGCTGAATTTACTTGAAAAATCAGCATTCAATATTTATAATGAGCGGACGATTGGTATTGAAATCACCTCGACCGAAAACGGGAAAACTGCCGTTCTGAAGGCAGGCACGGTTCAGCGGGTCGCGAGGGAGGTGCTCGATGCTTTTGCTCTCGATCAGGATGTTTATCTGGCGGAGCTGGATGTTTCGGTGCTGGAACGTTGTTTCGAATCGGGCGTGGTCTATGAGCCGCCATCGAAGTTCCCTGTAGTCGAAAGAGACCTTTCATTCGCGCTTTCCCGCCATATTCCGGCCCAGCGTCTGATCGATCTCGCAAAAGCGAGCGATCCTTTGGTCAGGTCGGTTCGGGTGTTCGATGTGTTTGACCGCGCTGAAACAGGCAAGGCGGAGAGTGCGACGCGCAGCGTGGCAATCTCGCTCGAACTGGCTGACAGGTCGGCAACGATGACTGAGGAGGCGATCAACGCCGTCATCTCGAAGGTGAGTGACAATGCCAGGAGTGAACTTGGTGCGGTAATTCGGCAAGTTTGATCCATTATTATTTATGGATACAGCAGACGGGCATAATGGTCTTCAGTTGTTCGCGGGTCTCGAAGAGAATGTCGGGAGACTCGTGGAGCAGTTGTCCGAATGCCGGAAAGAAAACGAGTTGTTGAAATCTGAGGTCTCGAGCCTCCAGAACATATTGCGGTCATTCAAGCTGCCGGGCACCGAAGGGCCGGAGGTCCAGACGGCGGTCACTTCGGGCGAGGGATTTTCCTACGCCGAAAAGCTACAGATCAGGCAGAAGCTTGCGATGATCCTGCAAAAGATCGAGAGGGAACTGAGGGGAGAGAAAGCAGGATTTTAATGTCCATGGAAAAGATCAACGTCAATGTTTACGGCGATAACTACCCGTTGAGGGTAGAGAACAGCGAACTGACCGGTAAAGCGGCCAAAGAGGTCGATGGCGTCATGAGGCGCTTCGCCGCCAAGGCTCCGGATCTGGAAGCCAAAAAGCTGGCGGTACTCTCAGCGATCCAGTTTGCTGAAAAAAAGAACGAACTGGAGGAGGAGCTGTCGCAGCTCAGGCAGAAAATGGCTCGGGTCAACGATTTTATCGAGCAGAATTTGCACTAAAGCGTTACATTGATTGTAGACGAAATATCCGCACCACAGCAAGAGGTGTTTTGTAAGTAAAAGAACTAACAGGATAGAACAGGGAGCCCAACTCTTCTTTTTGATTGCAGGCCTTGCTGCCGGGTGGTGAAGAACCGCTGGCATCGGTGCTTTTCGGAGCGCCGCATTGGAAGCAAAAAACTCGAAGGAGGCGCCCACCGTGATGAACGGGTTCTTGAATCTTACACATCTCTTGAGGGTGCGGTTTTTTTTGTTCAATTTTGAA
>CAIUQW010000346.1 GCA_903901395.1 uncultured Chlorobiales bacterium
CTCAGATCACGGTTGACATAGCGGGCATAATCGGGATCGCCCGGACTGTTCAGGATGGTTTTTTCATACTCCCCGGTGATCGAGCCGCTGTAACGGTCGCCGTTTTTGTAGCGGAAGCGCTCGCCGAGCCGCCAGCTTCCGTTGAAGGAGAGATCGCTTTCGAGCCGGAGATCGGCATAATCGCTGATCGCCCAGAAATAGCCGAGATTCGACAGGTAAGCGCCAACGCCTCTGCTTTGGCCGACTCTCGGGAACAGAAAACCCGATGAGCGCTTGTTCGAGATCGGCGCCGACAGGTAAGGCAGATACATCACCGGCAGCACCGGCAGCCGCTTGTTGAAAATTTCCGGATGGATGTACATGACGAAGGGCTGCGAAATCAGCCGCTCGCCGGGAATGATGCGCATATGCTTGCCCGCGAACCAGTAGTGCGGCTCTGCAAGGTCGCAGGTGGTGTAGATGCCATCCTCGATGAACAGCTCTCCCGTGGGCATTCGCCGGACATCCTTGCCGGAAATAATGCCCTGTTCGTTCTTCGATGCAATCTCCGAAGCCGTGCCGATTCTTGTCTTGTAGTTGTAGGCCATCGTCTCGGCGGAGAACGATCCGGCCTTGTCGGTGTAGACGGGAAGCTCGCGCGGGCGACCAAGCGAGTCACGAGACGCGCTCGCATGGGCGGTGGAGGTCGCCTGCTCGACGGTGATTCTCGGTCCCTGGAGTCGACTGCCTTTGTAATCGACTCTCGCCTTGCCGAACAGATCGGCGGTACGCTTGCTGACGTTGTAGACAAGCGAATCCCGGGCCGTATAGACGACGGTCGAGTCGAGATCGTCATGCCTTCCGAAGCTGTCCGGCCTCGACGCTCCCGCCCTCTTGCCCGGTTTCGACGCGCTTTCGCCTGCCCGCAATGGCGCGATCCCCTCGAACGACTGAACGAGAAGCAGAAGAGTCAGGAGTTTGATTGACCTGGTGAGTTTCACGGGCGGATCATGCTGGATTACCGGATGCGGTGAACTGCGTTCAGAGAATTCAGAGAATGAATATATAAAACCTTCATTCTTTATCGATACCCGCCTGAGCAACTCTTTGCGATGATGCGATGAGAGAATGAGTTCGGGAGATGGATAATTGATCGAAAGGTTTCTATATTTTATGCCAAATCCCCGCGTCGGCTTCAGCGAACTGCCACCGGCGGCGGGCAAACGGCTTCCATGACAGGACGACCCTGCCGTTGACCGGAAACGAGTCGGCAGAGCGGCCACAACTCTTTGCAACGCTTTATGACGCAGAAGGTCACTTACTCCGCACCCGATGAATTCGGCCACTTCGGCATCTTCGGAGGCAAATTCATTCCCGAAACGCTGGTCAAAAACGCCGCCGATCTCGAAGCGGAGTACCTCAAGGCGAAGGATGACCCCGAGTTCCGCCAGACGCTCGACAACCTGCTTCGCCACTACGTTGGCCGCCCGACCCCGCTCTATCACGCGGCGCGGCTCAGCGAAAAACAGGGCGGCGCTCAAATCTGGCTCAAACGCGAAGACCTCTGCCACACTGGCGCGCACAAGATCAACAACGCATTGGGACAGGTGCTGCTCGCCAAAAGGATGGGCAAGCGCCGCGTCATCGCCGAAACCGGCGCGGGCCAGCATGGCGTGGCGACCGCCACCGTCTGCGCTTTGTTCGACCTCGACTGCATCGTCTACATGGGCGAGGAGGACATTCGCCGCCAAGCCCCGAACGTGGCGCGCATGAAGCTGCTCGGCGCGGAGGTGCGACCGGTCTCTGCGGGCAGCAGAACGCTCAAGGACGCCACCA
>CAIUQW010000347.1 GCA_903901395.1 uncultured Chlorobiales bacterium
CAGTCTGAAACCGTCTGGCGTCAGGCTAATAAATATGGCGTGCCGAGAATCGCTTATGTGAACAAGATGGACCGCGTCGGCGCGGACTTCTTCGACACCGTCAAAGCGATCCGCGAGCGCCTCGGTGCAAATCCGGTGCCGATCCAGATTCCGATCGGTCAGGGCGAAATCTTCGCTGGTTTCGTCGATCTGATCCGCATGAAAGGGATCATCTACGACAAGGAAGATGGCAGCACCTACACTGAAGTTGAAATTCCGCACGATCTCGAAAACGAAGCCCGCACCTGGCGCATCAACATGCTCGAAGCGGTTTCGGAAGTCGATGACACCCTGCTCGAAAAATATCTGAACGGCGAGGACATTACCGAAGATGAGGTTCGTGGCGTGCTTCGCCAGGCGACGCTCGGCGTGACCATCATTCCGGTGCTCTGCGGCTCTTCCTTCAAGAACAAGGGCGTTCAGTTCATGCTCGACGCTGTGATCGACTATCTCGCTTCGCCGGTCGATGTCGGTTCGGTCGAGGGTCATCACCCGAGAACCGAAGAGGCGGTCGTCCGTCAGCCGAAGGATGAAGAGCCGTTCGCGGGTCTCGCATTCAAGATTGCTACCGATCCTTTCGTTGGCAAGCTCACCTTTTTCCGCGTCTACTCCGGCGTGCTCAACGCTGGCAGCTACGTGCTCAACTCCGTCACCGGCAAGAAAGAGCGTGTTGGCCGCGTGCTTCAGATGCACTCCAACAAGCGCGAAGAGCGTGACTGCGTGTACGCTGGCGACATCGCCGCGGCGGTTGGTCTGAAAGAGGTCAGAACCGGCGATACGCTGTGCGACGAATCGAATCCCATCGTGCTCGAAAAGATGGTGTTCCCTGAACCCGTCATCGAGATCGCGGTGGAACCGAAAACCAAGGCGGACTCCGACAAGCTGGGCATCTCGCTTGCCAAGCTCGCTGAAGAGGATCCGACCTTCAGGGTGAAAACTGATGAGGAGACCGGCCAGACGCTGATCGCGGGCATGGGCGAGCTCCATCTCGAAATTCTGGTTGACCGCCTGAAACGTGAGTTCAAGGTGGAGGCCAACGTCGGCCAGCCGCAGGTTGCTTATCGCGAAACCATTCGCGGCTCCGTCGAATATGAAGGAAAGTTTGTCCGTCAGTCCGGCGGTAAAGGCCAGTTCGGTCTGGTCGTGCTCAAGGTCGAGCCTCTCGAAGAGGGCAAAGGCTACGAGTTTGTCGATGGCATCAAGGGCGGCGTGATTCCGAAAGAGTATGTGCCTGCGGTCAACGCCGGTATCCAGGGCGCCATGAAAGATGGTGTCGTCGCCGGATTCCCGATGCAGGACATCAAGGTGACGCTGATCGACGGTAAGTACCACGAGGTTGACTCTTCGGAAATGGCGTTCAAGATCGCCGGTTCCATCGGCTTCAAAGGCGCGGCCAAAAAGGCCAACCCGGTGCTGCTCGAACCGATCATGAAGGTCGAAGTCATCACGCCGGAAGAGTATCTCGGCGACGTGATGGGCGATCTCTCGGGACGCCGCGGTCACATCGAGGGCATGGGTCAGCGCGCAGGCGCGCAGTTCGTCAGCGCCAAGGTGCCGCTCTCCGAGATGTTCGGCTACTCGACCGATCTTCGTTCGATGACCCAGGGCCGCGCGAACTACTCGATGGAGTTCGAGAGCTACCGCGAGGTGCCG
>CAIUQW010000348.1 GCA_903901395.1 uncultured Chlorobiales bacterium
ACTGCACGAGCTTTGAAAAAGCCGCGTTGGCCCCCGCCGTATCCGAAGCGTCCGCCTGGCTGGCGATGAACTCGCGTTGCCGGGCTAGCCAGCGCTGGCGCATATTGCCGAGCATCCCCATCGAGCGAATCACCTGCGAGTTACGCAACACGCTCCCGGCGTACATCTGCGAACCGGTCGAACCCCGGCTCGCTTTCAACATCGGCTGCTTGATTCGCCGCTCGTTGAAAAAACCGATGAGAAACTGGATCAGCGCGCCTATGACCGAGAACCAGCCAAGCAACGGATGCATGATGAAAAGGATGATGAGCACCAGCATGGCGAGCGGCGCGTCCATGAAGGAGAGGGTGACATGCGCGCCTATGGCCTCGCGAATGGTTCTGAGATCGCCGACCACCTGCGCGGCGCTGCCGACAGGCAGGTTTTTCAGCCGGGCGGCGAAAGCGGTATCGAACACCCGCTCGCGCAGCCGCTGATCGAAGGCGCGAGCCGCATCGTGCATGATGCTCGAACGCACCCATTCAAGCGCTTCGAGCATCACATAGAGACCGACGACCAGAATCGTCAGCATCACGAGCGTCTGATGATTGCGGCTGCCGAGAACCCGGTCATACACTTCGAGCATGTAAGCGCTCGGCGAAAGCACGAGAATGTTGGTGACAATGCTGAACAGCAGCACGCGAATACCCCACGGACTCAGGGCGTAGAGCGCCTCTCGAACCTCGGATTTCTTTTCGGGTTGAACCATCGAGTGGGAAACATCACTTGATAAAAACAGAAACAAACCTGCTGTACGCCGCTATCCTTTCGAGCATCCGTCAATCCACCATGCCACCGGGCTGGATAGCTCTTCTCCATAAACAGGTAAAGTGACGATTGTCCTCAATATAGATCAAGTGAAGCTTGAATGCCATTAAGATTTACTTAAAATAGTAATGGATAAACGTTTTACGAGCTCTTTCGGGAGCTTTTCATTTCAAATCAAAACTTCCCTGTCACTCTGGAACAAACAGAAATACCCCTGATCATGCCGGTCGCGATCACCAGGAAATTGCGAAAAATCAGCGAACAAATATCAGTTCAAACTCTAAAAAAAACAGGAAACAATTCAATTCAAAACCGGACTTTATAAAACGAAAAAGGCGGCTACAGTATCTGCTGTAACCGCCTTTTTCGACTATGGAGTAAACTGAGCGCTTGCCAGCATGTCGCTTTTCAACTCAAGCGACGCGACGTGCAGGCAGAGCTGGACGCTATTTTCAACCAGTGATCATGAGAACACCAGCCAGGCGATAACGCCAATCGCCGCAGCCCCGGCCAGCGCGACACCTGCGCCGCCGCCTGATCCACCTGAAGCCGACACCGCCGCCGCGATGGTTGTAAAATCGTAATCTGAATGCGCGCCGTAATGGTTGCCATGCAGATCGAGCACCGAACCATCCGCGAAGGTCACGTAGTAATGCGTGCCGTTGGCGAGGTTAGCCGTTGGATCGATGGTCAGCACGGTGCTGTCCACTGACAACGTAAGCGATGCGGCAACCGGAGTGCCGCTTACCGAATCCGAATGCAGAACGACGCCAGAGGTATCAGCAATCTGAATCGCTTCGCTGAAGGTCAACACGATGTTGTCCGATAACCCGACATTCGTTGCTCCGTCAGTCGGACTGAACGCTGTTACCGTGGGAGGCACCAGCTCGGTCGTAACATCGTGAAACTGGAACAGCTCGACGCCGCTCACCGTATCCGTGCCATCCCGGCCTGGCGTGTTGTCGGTAATCGTGAAGGTATCTGTCGCGGCATTGTACACGACGGTGTATTCGGCACGATTTCCGCTGTAGACCGCCGTATCGTTTCCGCCGCCGCCGACAATGGTATCGTTTCCAGCGCCACCGGTAAACTTGTTGGCATTGCTGTTACCTGTAAGCTGGTCGCCATAATCGCCTGCGATGATATTCTCGATGGCGATCAGCGTATCATTGCCGATTCCGGCATCATTTGCCACAACGAGCGATCCGGCTGTTCCTGCGGCAAGGTCCACCTTGATCGCGGCAAGAGCGCTGGTGTAGGAAACTGTATCGCTTCCCGTATTGCCATCAAACGTGTCGTTACCTGCCCCACTGCCGCCAATGATCAAATCGTCACCGGCTCCGGCATGAACGACATCGTTACCAGCGCCGCTATAGATAAGATCTCCACCATCCCCGCCAGTAATCGAATCGTCTCCCGCGCCGCCAAAAAGCAGACTGCCAGTGGTGCTTCCTGACGCATCGATGATGTGTGGAGTTGGATCGGCAGGATCGAAATACTGCAGGTTATAACTGGCGCTGTGCACCAGTTCACCATGACCACTGAGATCGGTGTAGGAGACATCCACGGAAATCGTATGCGTCGAGGCGCTTGCCGCCGGGGTGTAGGTGCTGGTGGTCACGGTTGCCACGCCATCGCGATACCACTGATAGTGCAACGTTCCAAGGCCTTCAGCATCGGCCAGAGTTGAAGTGTCGGCAATCAGATTCAATTCGTTGACTGGATCCAGCCCTATCGTGACCGATCCTGTCGGTAAATCATTGACGCCATTAACCGTGATCGTCGCGGTCTGCGCCACCGTTCCGCCATTATTGTCCGTGACCAAATAGTCGACCTCGATCACTTTCGTCTGGCCATTGCCAAGAGAATCGAATGCAGTACTCGCCGGATCGACCTTGAGTGAGTTGCCAGTCAGCGTCAGACCCGCTGGAATCGTCGCACTCGCCGCGCCACCATTGATTTTGTATGTCACGCTGGTTACGCTCAACCTATCACCATTGTCCACATCAGCCGCATTGTTGGTCAGGATGATGTCGTATGCGGCGTCCCCTTCAGTGAACGTTTTCGCCAGCGGCCCGCTCACCGTCGGCGCATCGTTGGTACCGTTGATCGTGATCGTTGCCGTTTGCGGTGTCGTAGCGCCATGATTATCCGCAACCGAATAAAACACCTCGATCACTTTCGACTGGCCAAGCGCGAGAGAGTTGAACGCCGCATTCGAGGGATCGACCGTCAAATTATTGCCATTCAACGTCA
>CAIUQW010000349.1 GCA_903901395.1 uncultured Chlorobiales bacterium
CGCCTCGGCGAGAAGGTCGATGAGCGGCGTATCATCCGCCCGGAGGCGCTCGAACGGCTGACGACCTGTCTAGCAACCTATCGCGATCTGTGCGGCGAACTCGGCGTGCGGCGCATTATCGCCGCCGGAACCAGCGCCCTGCGCGACGCGGCCAATCGCGACGAGATCATCGAGGCGGTGAAAAGCGCGACCGGCATCGAACTGCGCTGCATCAGCGGCGAGGAGGAGGCCGCGCTCACTTTCTTCGGCGCGGTGGCCGGACTGGAGTCGGTGCCGGAACCCTTCACGGTGATCGACATCGGCGGCGGCAGCACCGAAATCATCATGGGCACTGTTGACAAGGTCGAAAGCGCGGTCAGCATGAACATCGGCTCGGTGAGGATGACCGAGCGCTTCTGCACCTCGCTTCCGCCCTCAGCGGAGGAGTTCGAGGCGGCAAAGCAGGAGATCGACCGCAATCTCGCCAGAAGCCTGCCGCCCTACTTCGCGGGCCGCCAGCAGGTGTTTGGCGTGGCGGGCACGCTGACCACCATCGCCCAAGTGTGCATGGGCGACTTGGAGTTCGACGCGGAGAAAGTACAGGGTTACCGGCTCGAATATGACGCGGTGCACGAGCTGCTCGACCGGCTTTGCGCGATGAGGCTTGACGAGATCGTGGCGCTCGGCATTCCCGAGGGACGCGCCGACGTTTTCACGATGGGCACGCTCATCCTGCGCCAGTTCATGCGAATGCTCGGCGTTGGCGCGGTGACGGTGAGCATCCAAGGATTACGCTACGGCATGGCGCAGCAGGAGCTTCAGCGCCTGCGGAACCAGAGCTGACGCGGCGTTCACGCCTTGCGGCAACTGAGCCAGAGCAGTTCGCCCGAACTATCCTTCGTGAAAAAAAGAAAGCGCTCGCTGCTCTCGCCGATCTTGTAGCGTTTGCGCAGCTCCTCGACGGAGAGCGGAAAATCCCGCCGCTGCACGGCGGCGTTCGTGATCCCCAATTCAGTCAACTCCTTCCGAAAACTCTTCGGCCTGAACGGACGGCACGCCTCGATCCTGAAACTCCTGCCGGGAAAAGTTTCGATCAGCCGATCCGACGTGAGGTAATCGACCGTGCGGTTCAGGAACGAAAGCTGCAATTGCCGGGCCAGTTCGCCGGTGAGCCTCGCCTTGATGATAGCTGCGTCCGGTTCGTAGAGCCACGCTCCAGGCGTTTCCGCAATCTGACGATCTGGCAGCTCGTCGCCGGACGACGCGATATCGAACTCCTCCCTGCCGAGACACACGGCGCGAACTATCGGCTTGCGGCCAACCTCGTGCTGCCGGTCGAGCAGCAACAACACCTCCTTGCACTCGCCATCGACCGAAACGGCGATAACTTCCGAGAGCGCCGGAAGTTGCATTTCGAGGCCACTGATTTCCAGCGCGGGCGAGGCTTTGATGCAGACCTTCGCAGCTTTGCGAAGCATCAGGTTGTGCAGGCGCACTACGTCGGGACTTGAAGCCGTTAGTCCGGCGGAGCGTCCGCCATGCTCCCGACGCGCCGGATCGACCAGAATCCAGTCGAACGAATCATCCGCGAACCCGGCAAGCATCTGCTCGCTGTCGCCAATGCGCGTCTCGACATTCGTCACCTCCATCAAGCGCCGGTTCGCCTCGGCCAGCCGTGCCAGAGCCTCGTCCCGCTCGCACGACACGACCTCGTCGAAGCGCCGCGCGAGAAAGAGCGTGTCGATGCCGAGGCCACCGGTCAGGTCAATCGCCCGCCGCCCCTGCACGAGCGACGCTTTCCACTCCGCCGCCCGCTCGCCCGACGCCTGTTCGAGGCCGAGCCGCGTATAAAGCAGCGGAAAGCGCGAGAGCGAAGGCAGCTTCACGGCGGCCTTTTTCCGGCAGGCAATCTGCTCCGCCATCGCCCGCACCGGCAGATCGCTCCGCCCGTGAAAGCGCATGGCGAACGCCGCCGGATCGTCGCCAGCGTGGGCGTCGATCAGCGCAAGCACCTCTGGATCGCAGAGGCTATGGAGTTCGTCGAGGGTCATGGGTAATGTTAACCTTCCTCGAAATAGTCTGAATCCAGGCGCTTCAATTCATAGATGCCATCGGACGAAACGCCTACGCCGAAATCGATCATGAACTCAACCAGTTGTCTTCCATCGATAAGAATGATCTTGCTTTCGATGGATGAAACATATTCATTGGCGCTTTTCGAAAAATCGGATGTGGAAATAAATATTCCTTTACGTGCTCGCTTGCCCTGCAATGCTCCAGCAAATTTCTGTATTTCAGGCCGAGAAACCGTCGTTGCCCACCGTTTTGCCTGCACATAAATAACGTCGAGACCAAGCCGGTCTTCTTTGATGACGCCATCGATGCCTTCGTCGCCGCTTTTGCCTACAACCGCAGCTCCTGCGTCCTTGACCGAACCGCCGTAACCCATTCTGACAAGAACATCTATAACAACTTTTTCAAAAAATGCTGGCGATGCCGCTTTCAGTTGAGACAACAGTTCTTCAGCCAAGGTTTCCCGAAGAACCATATATGCAGCGTCAAGTAACTCTCTGGGCGTTTTCTTTTCTGGTGCATCAGAAATCTCTTCTTTGCCGGAGTCATCATCTTTCTGCTGTTGAGCCAATCTGTTAATTGCATATTCAGAAAACCTGCGCAAATATGCCAGATTCAGTTTTTCCGGAGACTCTTTCAACACCTGTTGCCCTCTCGTTGTAATTCGAAAAACGCCACGTCTTGTATTCTCAACGAGCAAAGCCATCTTCATGTGAGCGCGGCTCCAAGCTACACGGTTATCAAATATGCGCTGTTGGCCGCTGGGTAAAAGAGCTTTTTTCTCCTCTGGAGTCAATCTGAATTCTGCTGCCAAGCACTCAATCGCATCTTTATTCGTGTGCTCTTTGCCATCGCCGCAAAAACGAAGCAAGGGAAGCATGATTGTCTGGAAATCCGGGATTGCCATAACAAAGGGGGGTTCTAAGTTTACTTTCAGCCTCCAAAGTAAACTTAGAGATTTTTAAGTTTACTTTCCTTCCATTTTCCCCCGCCGTTGTGCCGCTCCACCAGTACCCTTCGCAGCACTTTGCCGACCGCGGATTTCGGCAACGACTCACAGTATTCGGTGTGCTTCGGGACTTTTTCTGACGGCCAGCGCTTGCCTTTTTGCTTCTTGCGAGTAGATGGAATTACGCACCACCCTATCCGTGCAGTTCATCAGGAGTTGCCGGTTGGTGGCACCGATGTAAAATTGATCACGTTGCGGTAATGCTGGCAAACACAGGCATAGGGCGATCTCCACGAAAGGCTTTTCACTTTTTACTGCAAATGCAGCAATCGGCATTGAGAAACATTGCCATTTTTGCCAGCGACCTCGTGCCGACCACGTTAGTGCCGTGGCCCGGCTCGATGTGCACGTCGCCGAGGTAGTCGTTGGCGACGCCCTCTTCGAACGCTCGCGCCAGGGCGTCGAGCTTGCCGAGCAGGCTGTAGGCTGCCGACTGCGGCGTCGAGCAGGAGACCGGTGGATTTTCGAAGCCGTGCACCACGTAGCCATCCGGCACCATATCCTCGTCGGGATAGTAGTGCCAGTGCGTCATGCCGCAGCCGAAGCGCTCCAGCAGGCCGGGGAAGCGGCTTTCGAGCGAGAGCGTGCGCAGGATGCTCGCGATCATGGCGTTACCCACGGCGTGGGCGATGATGGTCAGGGTGTCGAACGAAGGCTTCGAGATGAGGTCGTCCGGCAAGCCGTTCGGCGTGGCAAGCCATGCGCGACCGTTGTCGAGACCGATCTCCACAAGATCGTGGCGCGGGTCGATGGCGGTTTTCCGGCATCCCGACCGGGTCGTGACGATCCGCACGCCGGGCACGGGCACGAGCAGGCGTTTGCCGTCAATCGTCACCGGCACGATATGCTCTCCGTCCAGCGAAGCCGCATCCGCCTCGATTGCTGGCGCGACACTCACCGAAAGCTGGCGGGCGAAGAAGCCGTAGCTCATGCCGCTGCGGTCGTCGAGGTAGCGCGAGACGATCTTGCGGTAAAAGCCGTTGCGATAGGCGAGCGACTCTCGCGAGGTGTGGTTCATGAAACGCGGATTCCCCGCCCAGATGCGTCCGCACTCCACGAAATCGGCGGCGATCTTCTGAAACTCCGAGGCGTCAGTATTGAGCGCGCCCGGACGAATCTCCAGATCGCCGTCGCGCGGCGGCACCACCTGCGCGGTGACTTTCGGGATCAGCGATTCGAGCACGTCACTGGCTTCCGGCAGCGGCGTCTCGAAGGTGGTGATGCCACCATTCATGCTGCATACCGTCCATGACGTATCGGTTACGTAGATGAGCAGATGCACCATCTCCCAGGCGAGCCGCCCGATCACCGCGTCAAGCGTCTCCTGCGGCTTCTGTCCTTCATGCACCGGCGGAGCTTCGTCGTAAATGCCGACGATGAGGTTGTTGTAGAGCGTCGAGACCCGGTTGATCGGCAGCAGCTCGTCGGGAAAAACTCCCGGCGCCATCACCACCGTGCCCGCCGCGAAACGCGAGGAGCGATGATCGCCTGCCGACTCTTCGGCAACCGTAACGCCGCATTGCGCAAAGGCTTCGCGAAGCGCGGCGGTGAAGCGGCGCAACCTCGGACTCAGCTCCGGGGCCGGACAAAAGGCCACGCGCAGCTGGGCGCTCATGGCCAGAGGATCGAGCGGCGTTGATGCCGGAATGCCGAGAAGCCGGTTCAGCCAGTAGGCGCTGATGCGTTCAGTCATGAAAAACAGAGGGTGGAGCGTTGCACAAAATTCAGGGGCTGCCGGATGGTTGGACGTAAATCACTCTCCCGTAGGGTGTTCGTGACTCCAGAGCAGCTTTTTGCGAAGTATTTCGCAGTAGTTTCTTTTTTCGTTAGCCACCAGATTGACGTGGTGCGGCGACTTTTTCACCGTGACCACCTCGCCCGGCGCGAGCAGTTTCTTCTGGATGCCGTCCATTTTCAGCGGGAACTCGCCAGAGGGAGCATCCACCGACACCTTGACGGTCTTGTCGTCACTAATGACAATCGGCCTGACGGTCAGCATGTGCGGACAGATCGGCGTAATAACGAAAACGTTCGATTTCGGCGCGATGATCGGGCCGCCCGCGGAGAGCGAGTAGGCCGTCGAGCCGGTCGAGGTGGCGATGATGATGCCGTCGGCGCGGTACGATCCAAGCATTTCATCGTCGAGCAGGATGACGAAGGTCGGCAGCCGCCGTGCTGATGAACCTTTTTCGATGATCACGTCGTTAAGCGAGGTCAACGGCTCGCCCGATTCGAGCGAGGCTTCGAGCTGCGAGCGCTTGTGGATCGAGTAGTTGCCGCTCACCAGATGATCCATGGCGGGAAAAAGCTCGTCCGGACTGAACTCGGTCAGGAAGCCGAGATCGCCCACGTTGATGCCCATCACCGGCTTGGAGCGCGAGTAGTGCGAGGCGAGCAGCAGCGTGCCATCGCCGCCGAGGGAGACGAAGGCGTCGCAGTGCTGGCTGAGGTCGGCCTTCTCCTCCCACTTGCCGCTGCCGAGCGCCTGGGCCGACTGGGGATCGAACGCATAGTCGATCGAACGCTCTTCCAGCCAAGCGACAAGCTCGCGAGCCAGCTCCAGCGCCTTCTCCCTGGCGGTGTTCACGAAGATGGCGAGCTTCATGTGGCGCTCCTCTCCTGAAGGCGTTGATAGAGATCGTTCGCTTCGCGGAATTTCGATTCGAGCGACCCGAAGTCGCCGCCCCGCACCTCCTGCGCGACACTGGCAAGCAGCGCGGAAAATGCCTCAAGCTCGTCGGCAATGTTGTCGCGGTTGGTGTCAACGATGTCGCGCCAGACCTCCCACGGACTTCCCGCAAGCCGCGTCATCGAGGCGAATC
>CAIUQW010000350.1 GCA_903901395.1 uncultured Chlorobiales bacterium
ATTGGCAAGATCGCCGGAGCGAGCTGGACGCTCATGGTGCTGACGGCCATCATCTCGAACTACTCCATCGGCAGCTATCTCAAGGTCTTCACGCCGGAGCGCTTGACGCAGGTGGCCGAAATCGGCGGCCTCGTCGCCCTCGCCTTCGGCCTCATCGCCGTGCTTGGCGTCGAGCGTCGCAATGCCGAGGTTGGCACGCACAAGGAGAAGCACAGCATTCCCTTTTCACAGGCGATCCGCCTGCTCGCGTCATCGCCCAACACGATGCTTTTCGCGTTCTACATCTTCATCTCGATTTTCGCGCTTTTCGCCAACGAGGTGGTGATGGATCCCTTCGGCGCGGAGGTGTTCGGAATGCCGGTTTCGGTGACGACCAAGCTTTTCAAGCCCATGATGGGCGGCACGCAGCTCATCTTCATGCTGCTGACCGGCTTTCTGCTCTCCAAAATCGGCACGCGGCGCGGCGCCTATTTCGGCAACGTATTCGGCGCGGTCGGCTTCGGCCTGATCATCGCCGCCGGATTCATGCACGACGTGCAGTTTTTGCGTATCGCGCTTGTCGTGACCGGCATTGGCCTCGGCGCGGCGAGCGTCTCGGACATCACCATGATGATGAACATGACCGCCGGGCGCAGCGGCATCTACATGGGACTCTGGGGCACCGCGCAGAGCCTCGCAATCTTCCTTGGCCATTCGAGCGCGGGGGTGATTCGCGACCTCATGTTCCACTTCACCGGCAACCACATGCTGGCCTATGCGGCGATTTTCGTGCTTGAAATCATCGCATTCACCATCTCCAGCCTGGTGCTGCCGCATGTGTCGCGCGAGGCGTTCGAGGCGGAGAGCGCGGCCAAAATGGCGGTAATCGAGAGCGCCATCAAGGCCAACTGATTGCAGGGAGTTGCCATATGAACCATGTTTTCGGACCCGTTTCCTCAAAGCGTCTCGGCCAGTCGCTCGGCGTCGATCTGCTGCCATCCAAAAGCTGCACATGGAACTGCGTCTACTGCCAGCTTGGCCGCACGAAGGCGTTCGTCACCGAGCGGCGTGAATTTTTCCCGAAGGAGGAGATTCTCGCGGAGATACTCGAAGCGGTCGCGAGCGGCAAGAAGATCGACTGGATCACCTTCGTCGGCTCCGGCGAAACGACGCTATACAAAGGGCTTGACTGGCTGATCGCGGAGGTCAAAAAGGCAACTGCGATTCCGGTGGCGGTCATCACCAATGGCTCGCTCTTCTGCGACCCCGAGGTGCGCCGCCAACTGCTCGACGCCGACGCCGTGCTGCCGTCGCTCAACGCCGGATCGCAGGAGCTGTTCGAGCGCATCGACCGCCCCGCGCCGGGCTTCAGCTTCGAGAAGCACATCGAAGGATTGCGCCTCTTCCGGCAGGAGTATCGCGGCAAGCTCTGGGTCGAGGTGATGCTGATGGCCGGGCTGAATGATTCGGAGGCCGCGTTGCAGGATATGGCGAACGTGCTGAAGGAGATTCATCCCGACATGATTCACCTCGTCCTGCCGACCCGCCCCGCGCCGGAAAGCTTTGTCGGCATTCCGGACGAAGAGCTGGTACAGCGAGCGGTTTTCATCTTCTCCGCCGCCGCGCCGGTGCTGCATCCCGCCAAGGGCGAGATGACGCTCGGCTCGGCGGAAAATCTGCTCGACACCGTCGCCTCCATCGCCTCGCGCCATCCCTTGCAGGAGCGCGAACTCGAAGCAGCCCTCGGCAAGCTCTTCGGCGGCGACGCGGCGAAGGTGCGTGATGCGACGGACGAGCTGTTCGCCTCGGGTCGATTCGACAAGGTGCGCCAGGGCGGCGAGCTGTACTGGATCATCAAGTCGGCGTGAGTCAGTAACATGAGTCCGAGAAAAATAAATCACCATTGTCGCTGTTGTAAGAAATTGGGCTAAAGCCCTTATTTATTTTGCGTTATTTGCATACCCCGGAGTGAACTCCGGGGCAATTGTTCAAAAGTTTTAATGGACGGAGCAATCATCATGAATGGAGCAATAACGATGCAACAACGCAAACTTGGCACGCAGGGTCTCGTCGTGTCGGCTCAAGGTTTGGGCTGCATGGGGATGAGCGATTTTTACGGTACGCGCAACGAGGCGGAGTCCATCGCCACGATCCACCGGGCGCTCGATCTTGGCGTGAACTTTCTCGACACCTCGGACGCCTACGGGCCGTTCACCAACGAGGAGCTTGTCGGCAAGGCGATCAAGGGGCGGCGCGACAAGGTGATCGTCGCCACCAAGTTCGGCATCATGCGGGCTTCCTCCTCCGCGGATGGCGGCTGGGCGCCGGTCACGGGCATCTGCGGGAGGCCGGAGTATGTTCGCGCCTGTTGCGACGCCTCGCTGAAGCGGCTCGGCATCGATTGCATCGACCTCTATTACCAGCATCGCGTGGACAGCGCAGTGCCCATCGAGGAGACCATCGGCGCGATGGCGGAACTGGTCGCGGCGGGCAAGGTGCGTTACATCGGCATGTCGGAGGCGGGGGCGGAGTCGATCCGCCGGGCGCACGCCGTGCATCCTGTCAGCGCATTGCAGAACGAATACTCGCTCTGGTCGCGCGATCCCGAGGATGAAATACTGCCGCTGCTTCGCGAACTCGGCATCGGCCTGGTCGCCTACAGCCCGCTCGGGCGCGGCTTCCTGACCGGCGCCCTGAAAAGCCCCGACGACTTTCCGGCGGACGACTACCGGCGCGGTTCGCCACGCTTCATGGGCGAGAATTTCACGAAGAACCTCGAACTGGTCGAGCGCATCAAAACGATTGCTACGCGAAAAGAGATCACCCCCGGCCAGCTCGCCCTCGCTTGGGTGCTGGCGCAGGGCGACGACATCGCGCCCATTCCCGGCACCAAGCATCTCAAATACCTCGAAGAGAATCTCGCCGCCGGAAGCGTTGTCATCAGTGAGGCAGAGATGGCCGAAATCGCCGAAGCGCTGCCAAAAGGTGCGGCCACCGGTGCACGCTACAACGAAAGCATGAGCAAGCTCCTGAGCCGCTGAATCCCGTCAGCCGAAACCGGCGAAGCACTTCCGGCAATGAAGAGGCTTTGCCGGTCACGCCTGACTGATAACGGGAATGACCGCGTCGCGAATATCGTGAGCGCCAGGCTACCAGCTCACTTCTGCTTCCACTGCGACGGATCGACCGTCACGAGCCACTCCAGCGTCCGCCGGATGCCTTCGTCCTGCGGCACCATGCTTTGCCAGCCGAGCATTTTGCGGGCTTTCGAAACGTCGATAAATGCTCGCGCGGCAAGCACATCGACCGCTTGCCGGGTCAGCAGCGGGCGCTTCTTGCTTCCGGCGATCCGGCAGGCGAACTCCATCGCTCCAAGAAACCGGTCGAGCGCCGCGCCTTTCAGCTCCTGGCAGGTGCTGCCGCTTAGGATGTAATATTCGCCTTTATAGCTGATCGGGTAGGGATAGGGTTCGACCACGATTTCGACGAGTTCCGCGCTCTCCTCCTCATGCAGATTTACCTCGACCATGATCCCCAGCAAATCGCGAACCTTGTTCGGAATATCGACCATCGGCTTCCGGGAATCCTTCACCCCGACCGCCTCGCCTTTGTCGCCGCGCCTGATAACCAACACCCCGCCCTCGGCATTGGCGAAGCCGCAAACAGTTTTCAAAAAGTCGTCCCGCCACGACTCTTGCCACTCGATATGCGGGTTTTCCTGCATAGCTTATTCAAGCTTACTTAGCAAACAGAGGAATAAGATCAATATCATCTTCAATAGGATTTAGCTGCCGCATGTAACACTTATTATCGTTATAGTACACGCTACGAATGATTTTATTCAATTTTGCCACATCTATCGAATCATAATCATTAAAATCTGAAATTTCAATTTTTGCAATAATCTTATCAACCGATATGTCAGCGCTTACATGGAAAGCCGCCGTTCCATAATCAAAAACAACATTTTTATCATGCATCATACACAGCTTTACCGCATAAATAACAGGATTTGATGACTGAATCAGACTGATTTTTCTCTTAACACCACTTAAATCCAACCCTATTTCATTTAAAGGAACTTTATCGATCAAAGATTTCACATCTTGCAAACACTGCCCCCCTAACATATTTGGCTTAACATAATGCAAACACAGCGGACTAAGTGGAGAAAAACTAATCGATTGCAAAGACGAAATACGGCTAACAGCGGCACAATCGCCTGAATATTTAACAAAATAATATTTTAGAACTTCAAAATCTTCAGGTAAAAAAGGGTTGCCTTTTGGTAAAAACCCATGAGCTTCAATATCTTCTGAGTAGTATGAAGCGGTGCCATGGTATCCAACACCGTATTCTTTCTCAATCTCATCAGGAAATAGATGACCAGTACCTATCAGTTGCGGATCAAATGATATTATTTTCATACCAGCCTAATTTTTCCGGTTAACAGATTGTGCATCATGCCCTGTTTGAGCTGACGGGCTTTTTCCAGCTTACGCTCCAGTACGGCAAGCTCGGCGTCCATGTCGCTCAGCACCGAAGCGATGGCGGCTTGCTCGTCAATCAATCAAAGTCAGTTTCGATTTATCGTCGCCAAAACATTTTGCTCAAAACGTTCAGCCTGAGTACAGATACTTTTAACCTGATCCCATTTTGAAGTTATCTTTGAAGCATGTTGTCGATATTCCTTGACACTTTTCTTGATCCGCTCACTTTTGGGAAGTATTGCCATTCTATCCTCAACAGGATCACACTCGGGTCTTTGAAGTACGGCATGTCCAGAGTTCAAAACAGCCGCAGCAAGCCAAGTACCCGAAGATTGGGCGGGAAGGCAACACAAGGTTCTTTGTATTGGCGAGAGCTGTCCAAGCCAGCTTTTGAGTGCCGCCTCGACCTGGTCACAAGTTGCGCTCACCGGTGGACATGGTTGTTCATCACAAGGCAGTGCCGCCCAACAAAACTCTTGAGCCATTGATTCTGCAGCCGGGCTACAGTCAGCATAAGATTTGCGTGCCACATCGATATCCAGATGAATAATAAGCAAGTCAAAACCGCTCAGTGTGATATCTGTCCTGTGTAAATTTTCACAACGCAAGCGGGTTTTATGGCACCATTTTGTTACACCGCACCATCCACTTTCCATTTCGGGACGTGTTGCTTCAGGTTGCAATTGCGTCAGAATAAAGGCGCGAGCTTTGAGAATTGCCCGCAAAGCGGCATCGATGATCACAGTGTCAGTCGGCCCCTCGGCCACCAGGGCAATTCGTAATGAATCAGACATTTGGCACCGCCCCCAAATGCCCCATCGCCCACAGACGAGACAGGGGGTATGTATTATTCAAAGATTCCAGTTCTGGAGTCATCTCAATTCGGCGAACACAGGTCAGACCATCGCTGTTGCGTTCCACCGCAAACAAACGCACCTCAGGATCGAGCAAGTCGAGGCCATCCAGCAGCGCAGGATTGTGCGCCGTAAACAATAATTGCCGGTCAGGGCTATTGTGACGCAACCAACCCGACAGACGGGAGGTGAGGCGGGTCAATAATCGAGGGTTGAGCGCCTGATCAAGATTATCGATAGCCAACAGTCGAGGCGCCTGGGGAAGCAGACAAAGCAAAGCGCTAAAGATCACGTAAAGTGCTCCCTCACTGGCATCGTAGGCCGTCAGCTCATTACGACTCATATTCATGAAACGGTCAGTGAATTTAAGCATCAACCTGGTGCGGGGTACTTTGGGTGAAAGCAAGGCAGCGCCGTGGCTGGTGGCCTGTATATCGGAAACCCAGTCAATCAGCTCCAGAACCTGATCGAGTTCCTCCGTCACTTCACCTTCGTTATCGGTCAGATTTCTGCGCAAGGCTTCGAATCCTTCAGCCAGTTGCCCTCCGTTCAGCCCAACGGGAGCACGCGACTGTACATCGGGCACGATACCTCTCAACGTTGGGGTATTTGGACAATAAATCGCATACTCCTGTAAGCGCTGCATCAACTGAGCTGCCGGATTGGTCGCGTCCAGATCAACCAGCTTCAGTGCTGCCAACCCAGCTTGTGGATTGAGGTTTTTTCGGTTGCGTACACCATCTGAAACAATCTCATCTTTTTCTTTACCATCGGTTAAAAATTCAGTTTTGTACGACCAGGCAGGTTCGGGTGCAGCGAGCGGATTCAGCAATGAAACCCTGTAGTTTTCTCCCTCTTCTCCCGCAGCGGAAATAAATATCTGTGAAGGTGTACGTTTAGAAGCAAATGAGCTTTTATAGAGTCGAGGCAAGCCAGCTCTGACTCCGCGGCGAAGCAGGCTTTCATCGTCAACCGTCCCGTTAGCTGCCGCACCAAGCACACCGAGAGCTTCGAGTATATTGCTTTTGCCTGCTCCGTTGGGGCCGATAAAGCAATTAACCCGGCCAAGTGAAATGGTCTCTGAAAAGATGGACTTGAAACCAGTGATCTGTACAGTACGAATCATCATACCAGTCGAATTTTTCCGGTTAACAGATTGTGCATCATGCCCTGTTTGAGCTGACGGGCTTTCTCCAGCTTACGCTCCAGCGCGGCAAGCTCGGCGTCCATGTCGCTCAGCACCGAGGCGATGGCGGCTTGCTCAGATTTATCTAACGGTAGCATAACATCAAATATTGCCAGTTGCTTTTTCCCGATCTCAAGAAAAGTACTTCCAGCGCAAAGCGCAATAAGACGCTTTTTTTGAATCAATATTAGATAATACAAAAACTCTACTTCAATCCCTTCAAATGGCAAGATACCTGTCCTGCCTTTTCTGACATTCACTTCACCTTCCACTCCGACGGATCGACCGTCACGAGCCATTCGAGCGCGCGGCGAATGCCCTCGTCCTGCGGCACGAGGCTTTGCCAGCCGAGCAGGTTGCGGGCTTTCGACACATCGACCACGGCGCGAGAGGCGAGCAGATCGACCGCCTGCTGCGTCAGAAGCGGGCGCGTTTTGCTTCCGGCAATCCGATAGACCCCCTCCATCAGCCCAACGGCGTTCCGAACCAGGCCGAACGGCAGGTGGAGCGACGGCGGCGGCGAGCCAATCGCTGCGGCGATGCGCTGGCACACCTCCTCGAAGGTGATCGGCACACCGTCGCCAGCCATGAACGCCTCGCCTGCGGCCTCCGGGCGGGTGGCGGCGAGCATCGTCAGATCGACGAGGTTGTCGACATAGATCAAACTCATCGGCGCGTTGCGTGACCAGTAGAAAAACTGCCGCTTGCGGATGCCGTCGGCCAGCAGCGGAAATATCGTTTTGTCGCCGGGGCCACAGACGCACACGGGGTAGAGGATGCTTGCCGAAAGACCGCGCTGCATCGCCGCCCATACTTCGTTCGTGCCTGCAATTTTCGTATCGGTATAGCATTGCTTTCGGAAAAAATAGGGCGTCCGTTCATCAACCCGGTCAAGCGTATGGTGGTTGAAACACTCCAGCGTGCTGAGATGCACCAGCTGCCCGACGCCGTGCCGCATCGACGATTCGCAAATATTGCGAGTGCCGCCAACGTTGATATCGATGAAATCCTGCTTCGCCCCCCAATCGGAGTTCAACGCGGCAGAATGCAGCACGATATTGCATTCACTCACCGCAGCATCCACCGACCTGGCGTCGCGCACATCTCCTTCGATGACTTCTACGCCGGATGCTCGCAGTGAAGGAATACATGCATTGCCCTTTCGTATCAGCGCTTTGACGCGATACCCATCTTTCAAACACCGCGTCACAAGATGCGAACCGATAAATCCCGACGCGCCCGTTACCAGAGTTGTTGCAGCCATATATATTCACTTTATTGAGGAAGAACTTCGTTTCAAGCCGGAGCGAAAAAGTATGGTTTTATTATTCCGGCAATTCAAAGTATCAATTGCTGGATAAAAAGAGGTTGATCATGATGTCATTCCGAGCGTAGCGAAGAAACCAGAACTCTTTTTTTTGCAACAAGATGGATTTTTCATTTCGCGTCGTTCATTCAGAATGACAGCCTCTTTTCCGAGATTTCTTTGCGATATGATAATTGCCGGATTCATAAGATCAAGCGCTGCAATCGCTGGAGACGCGATCGAGGACAGTCAGATACCACCGGCTTCCAAACTTCGTCAAATAAAATACAAAGTCCGTTCCTTTCGGGTCAACCAGAACGACGCGGACGCTCTTTGCTTCGAGTGCGCGAAACCGCCCGATGGTTTGCAGTGTAATGCCGTCACCTCGATAATCCCTGAGATTTATTGCTGTTGTGGACAACAAAGCGTCCCTGTGCGACGGGTCACAGAACAGTCCGGTTTTTGACCATGCATTCCGCTCGCAATTATACACAGGCAATCTCGCATATCGAAGATTCGCTCGGCTGGTGATTCGAGGATAAGCGAAGTAATCGGGAACCGGGTGGTCGAAATCGATCTTCGAGACGGTAGCGAAGAGGTTGAAAACGCCTTCGCGATAAAGAACGATTACGCCATGTTTCGGATGAACAAAGCGGTTCAGACGTACCGAGTCTCTTGATTGATAGGCATCGACCACGCCAGCTATTGCCTCGCGAAGCGATTGCGTTCGGGCAAAGGCATTGCCGTAATCCGCAAACAGAAAAACCATTGACAGACAGAACAATACGCCAAAGCGACGTATCGAAACAACTGAATGTCTTGTCATTTTCCATGCTCCATTGTCAATTTCCAATTTCACCCATTCCCCTCGCGCTTTTTGAGTATATCGACCAGTTCGGCGGTGAGGTTGGCCTGGCGTTCGAAGGCTTCGGCGAAGCGTTCCATGTCGGTGCGGCGGTTGCGCTCGGTTTCGGCATCGAAAAGAATCGGCTTCTGGAACCCTTCCGACAGTTTGAAAATACGCTGGCAGATGAGAATGAGGATGATATAGACGAACGGCAGGAGATATTCGCCGAAAATGACCGGTATCTGCTGATAGTGCTCGGCGATCGCGTTCCAGTCGCCGATGACGAGGGAGCGCCACGGGATGAAGAAGTAGATGTAGATCAGCGGATGAAAAATCATAAAAAAGCGCAGTGTTTTTGACTGGCGTTTGCCCGCCGGTTCGCTTTCGTATTTCGAGAGCAGCCACGGGAAGTGGCCGACCAGCATCGCAGCGCGGCGGTCATTGAGATAGCTTGCGCCTTGCAGCGCGGAGTCGATGAACGAGGCGACCTGGCTCAGGATGGCCGCCGAAAGAATCGTGGCCAGAAATGCGTAGCTGAGATCGTCGAACTTGAACGATCCGGCCAGGTACGGCAGCGTGATGGTCTTGGGCTTGAAGACAATGAAGAGCGTGGCGATTCCGGCGAGAATCAGCGAAAAGGTGTGCAGCTTGCGGGCGTGACGCAAACTCTCGACCACCGCCTCGGCGTTGGCTCCCTGCATCGAGTTGCCGGGCGGGTCGAGGCGCATGAGTGCCGCCGAGTCGGTGGCGGGCGAGTAGAGGCCGTTCACGCCGATGTCGCATCCCGTGACCCCTGCGAAGCGTGTGCGGGTGTTGATGGTGCTGCGGCTGAGATTGATGCCGTCGAGCCGCGCCCCCGTGAGGTCGGCTCCGCGAAGATCCGCGCCGCGCAAATCGGCGTCCGAAAGCTTCGCCTTGACGAGCACGGCCCTGCTCAGATTGGCGTCCGAGAGGTTGAAGCCACCGAGGTCGGCATTGGCGAGATCAGCTTTGCGGAGGTCGGGCCGGAGCGCTGGTTCGGCGGATCGCCACTGATTCCAGCTTTCGACTCCGGCCCTGAGTTTTTCGAGATGTGTTTTCTCTGCCATGTAAAATTTCAGACAATCATTCAGTTTGATGCCGCTGTCTTCGCAGGTGGTTCGGCTCCGGGGGCCTCTTGACCCGTCCATGTGAGAATCGCTTTGAACAGCGAGGCGCTCCGTGCGATCTGCGCGTATGCCTCTTCGACGCTCATGTTACGATTTTCCTGGCGCATCTTTATGCCGAGTTGACGGGCCGATTCAGCGACGGCGGCAATCTCTTTTGCCAGGTCGGCCTCGCTCCGGATGACCGGCGGCCTCATCATCTTCCTGATTTTAGCGATGTTGCCGCGCACGCTCTCTTCAATGATACCGTCGTTTGTACTGTGACGCTTTTTGTTGAAATCGTCGTAGGGCGTGTTGTGCAGCGGCATGGAGAGGTCGCCGCAATAGTGAGCGCAGTAAACCAGCGGATAGTTGGCGTATTTGCCGGTTCTCGAGGCCGCCTGATACTCCCTGACCGAACCGATGATCGCGCCGTAGAGGTGGCCTTCGTCGTCGCACGGCTTGTTGTAACTTCCTGCCTGCTTCATGACCATTTCAGGCGTGACCGGCTGGTTGGCCGTGTTGTTGCAGAAGTGGTTCGGCTTCTCGAATGGCTCGAACATCTCTTTCGATTTGGCCACGTCGGGTGCGGCGGAGCTGTACCAGAGTTCAAAACCGGCGGCCTCGGCGACGGAGAGATGGGTTTTGTCGTGCCAGGCAAGAGCTTCGGGCTGGAAAGGCTGGCCGCAGAAGAGCGCGGCCATGGCTGCGATGCGTAAGGCAAATCTGCGCATGATGAGTTCTCCGGAAAGGGGTTGGAAAGTTTATCGGACTGTCCGCTGGACATCCGGAACACAGGTATGCCCAACAGGCAAAGATACACATAATCGGAAAACGGGGAGAGCCGACGGACGGGGATTTTGCCGGAGTGCGACGGCTTGTCATTCGTCGCACTCCGGCAAAGAAATCCGGCGGCAGGGGAGTCAGGCGGACATTTCAAGCATCCTTCTGATCGACTTCAGCGCTCCTTCGCGGAGGTTTTCGTCAACGGTGATCTCGGGCGCGCGGTTCACCATGCAGAGGTAGAGCTTTTCGAGCGTGTTCTGCTTCATCTGCTTGCAGACGCTGCGCGGGTTTGCGGGGTCTTTGGGCGCGGAGATGAAGGTTTTGCCCGGCGAGCGCTTCTCCATTTCGAAGAGAATGCCCGGCTCGGTGGCGACGATGAAGCTTTGGCACGGACTTTTTTCCGTGTAGTCGAGCAGGGCCGAGGTGGAGCCGACGAACGAGGCGTGACGCAGCACCTCCTCGCGGCACTCGGGATGGGCGATAAGCTCCGCGCCGGGATACATCGCTTTGGCCTGGATCATATAGATTTCGGAGTAGGCTTCGTGCACGTAACAGAAGCCCTGCCAGAGCAGCATGTCGCGGCCCGTGCGCTTCATCACCCACGCGCCGAGGTTGCGGTCGGGGCCGAAGATGATCTTCTGCTCCGGCGGAATCTGGCGCACGATGTGCTCGGCGTTCGACGAGGTGCAGATGATGTCCGAGAGCTTCTTGATCGCCGCCGTCGAGTTGACGTAGGTGATGGCGATGGCGTCGGGGTGCGCTTCGCGGAAGGCGCGGAACTCCTCCTCGGGGCAGCTGTCGGCCAAGGGGCAGCCCGCGCCGGTGTCGGGCATGAGCACCATTTTGGAGGGATTGAGAATCTTGGCGGTCTCGGCCATGAAGTAGACTCCGGCGAAGACGATCACGTCCGCCGAGTTCTTCTCCGCCCCACGCGCGAGCGCGAGGCTGTCGCCCACGATGTCCGCCACCTGCTGTATCTCCGGTAGGGTGTAGTAGTGGGCGAGGATGATGG